>JAEOTF010000269.1 GCA_016840025.1 Candidatus Hodarchaeota archaeon | reverse complement strand
GTTGTACCATTATATTCTTGATTGAATTTGTTGAGATTTTTTAACTTTAGTCTTAAATGGATGATATGATATTATGAATATTATTGCAGAATCAATAGATGTGATTATTATTCACTATGTGTGCACTGTAGGTATAGAGCACGCTAATTTTAGAGCTTAAAACATATATAGGTGAATAAAGCTCACAGAATAATCAAGGAAGATATATTCATAAAAAAAATGATCATACAAAATAATTAATTACAATTTCCAAAAAGAAATTTTCATTTTTAGTGTGTGTGTGTATATGATGGTGCGGGCAACAGAAATTGAACCATCGTTTTTTTAAAGTGTGTGTGCACACCATACTATACAAAGACACAATTGGAATCTAGCGAAATGGTTCAATGCAAGTTCTGTAAAAAAACTATGAATCGGGATTCATTATTTTGCATGTATTGTGGGAAATCCCAAGTCTAGCTTCATTACTAACACATATAGAATCGGATTTTCACCCTAGAAAATGGGAGAATAGACGCTATGTATTTGGGCTGTTTGAGCTCATTTTGGGCTATTTTACTGCTTATCCTGACTAGATTTCCAACAATATGACAGGGGAATGAAGAAGAATGCAAGTTTGTTTTTATTCGAGACGTTTTCCACATGAACGACAGAATGTTTCACCTGCTTTTATTGGTTCTCCACAGTCTACACAGAATTTACCTGATACTTGTGGTCGAACATGTGTTGGACTTCTACCTCGTCTCATTAAAGCAGCGATAATACCAATAACCAATAAAGCAATTATAATCATCATTAGATTGGTAGGATTCGATAACAGAGCTACCATATTGGAGTCTGTAGCAGGTTTCTGTTCTGTTTCAGTCTCTATTTCAGTTGATATAGACGTTACTGGGGTAAGCTCTTTGATGATGAGGGTGAGGGTTTCAGAATGGGTTTTACCTCCACCTGAAGCTTGAACCAGTATCAGGTAAGTTCCCGGTTGTGTGTATTCATTGGTGTCTATTTTCAGGGCGGCGGCGAATCGGGGAAATCCTTCTTCAGGTCTCAGATCAAAACCAGTGTCTGATGGATAACCGTTTACTCCTATAAAGGCTACCGAGTCACTGAACTCCCCTATCTTATCAACAATTAATGAGAAACTAGCAGTCTCTCCTGGAAGGATCGTTAGCTCAATCGGGGAAGGTGTCAGAGTAAAGTCTCCAGTGGAAGTGGGTGTCAATGTAGGAGTCGTGACGGTTATGGTTGGCGTTTGAGTGGTGGTGGGTGCTTTTGTCGTTACGATGATGATTCCGCTTGTCTGATGTGTTTTACCTTGAGCTGAACCAATAATTATCATAGGATAAGTTCCAGAGGGTGTAGAAGGTAAGGTTTGGATTATTAAGCCTCCCTGCGCCGTTAATTGGTATGTCATCCCGGGGCCCAAACCGCTGACTTGAATGTTTACCGTAGTACCAGAATATGCTATATCACTATAAGTCAGACTTATTTGAAAATTAGCTGGCTGACCAGCCTCAACCGTAATAGATAGCGGTAACAGATTAATACTAAAGTCAAATGGTGGAAGGGGTGGCAACTGGTTGGTGGTAAATGTTAAAACTCCTCCAATATAGAAGATTTTAAGTTTGTTACCCATTAGCTGATAGGATTGAGCCGCCTCAAGTGCAGAAATATAAGTATTCTCTTGAGTCATTACTTCAGGTGGATTACATGCCATTAAGGTCGTACCCTCAATAGTAATTGTCAAAGAATTTCCGAGAATTGTATATGAACCAAAATAACTATTACATCCAGAAGAACCAGTAATGGAACCCCCACTAAAACTAGCTGTAATATCATTGGGCGTTATAGGTAGTACGGCTGTTGGATTGTTTTGATTACCATAAGAAACCAAAGTCCAATCAATATTTTCAATATCTGCAGATGCTCTAACCGACTCAATTCCAAAAAAAGTTGAGGAAGGAATAACCGATAATGCTAGAAATATTATCAGGAATGTCGAACTTGTAACTTGATTCATTATTTTTTTATCCAAAACTTGCCACCTTCCATTTTGATTTCAATTTTTATGTTGATGCATAAGAATGATTTTCCATGCTTTTAAAACTAGCTAGCTACTTAATTAGTTGTATTTATCAGGGTAATTTTGACAGATCAGAGAGTGAATTGAATACAAATGCAGATGTTGTTTTCTACAAATCCACACATATACATTTGAGACATTTATTGAGGTTACGTTTTTAGTACCCACTATTTTGAATATACTTTTGTAGCGAAGATTCATCATTATTATCTTTTCCTTCAAGCACACATAACATCTTTATTCGATAACATAATTTCTTCTAACCATGAGGCCCTCTCTATGAGAAATCTGGGATACATCTATGCCATATCAAGCTGTTTAGTTTATGGCTTATATCTCGTCATTGAGAAAATACTGTTAGAAACGCTGAATCCCCTCTTTATTTTAGGATCAGTCTCAATGATTGCTGGAGTCATTCTTATTCCTACCCTACCTAAAGCATCATTAGATAAATCGGAGAGACCGATTTTTCTGCTTTGGTTTATATCCAACAGTTTGGGAGAGGTCTTAGTTATTTTCGGATTAAATCTTTCAACCGCAGTAAACGGATCATTATTAAGTAATCTTAACATAGTGGCAACTATTGTTTTAGCGTCACTTATCTTGAAAGAGAAGATTAACCGAAATGGTAAATTAGCTATTTTACTGGTAATAGTGGGAGCTGTTATAGCATCAACAAACCTAGAGTTCTTCCACTTAACTTTAATTGAACATCTTTTCGGTAATGTACTTTTGAGTATCGGTTTCTCCTTGTTCGGCTTAACAACAATAATGCTGAATATCCTGGTTAAGAAATATCGGATCTTACCTTTACTCTGTTTGATTTACCTGATGCTGGGAATTATTTTATTAACTTACTGCTGGATCAATAATTTGCTAGTTTACCTTACCATAAAGGAGTTTTTCTACCTATGCTTTATGGCTGTGATTTTCTTTGATATCGGCCTAATATTGTTTTACCGTGCTTTAGATAGTATCGGTTCATTGCGTGTGGGAGCGATTAGCGCGACCATTCCTTTTCTAGGAATATTTTATGCACTTATCTTCTTAGGAGAAACAATAAGTACTATCCAGATTTTAGCAGGATGCGTTATCGCTGTTGGAGTATGTTTCTTAATAAGATATGGTTATGATAGGGAGTGAGCTTATTTCGATATTGTGTGGTTTTTTTAATATGTATGAAACTTATTCTAGGCATATTGATTTCTTGGGCGCGCGCGCTACTCCGCATTAGAGGATTAATATATCCCACTTACCTAGACGCGCCACTTTTCAAATTAGACTATACAGAACTCTTTAAGAAAAATAAAGATCTTCTACCATTAATTTTCAACAATTGTGAATACCTTGAGAATGAATTTCATAAAAATGGTCTAGATTTCTTGAGAATTTTCTTAGGATCTTTAAGTCCTCGTGTGATAGAGTCTCATCTATCTAGTTTAATTACTTATGTAGAGAAAAAAGATTCTCCATTACCTCAAGTAAGAGTGAAACAAGAACTAGAAATGACTGACAATGAAATCATTGATAGGATTTATAATCATTTTTTCATAAAGACCCAAGAGGAGAACGCGGAAGTAGACTACATACTATTATCTCCAGAGGAACGGGATTCTTCAGTTAACAACTTTTTCAAGAATCTAAAACGATTAAATCCTATTATTGATGGAATCTTTCTAAAAATCCCAGAAATAAGGGAATATATTCTACCAAAGTTAAAAGAGAAACAAAAGGAATATCAAGATTTCCTGGATTATAACAAAGCTATGGTTAAGATATTACATGAGCGTATAACTCAATATGAAAAGTATAAGGAATCTTAGAATAATTCAAGATAGGTGGTTTATGATTTGCCCAGACGTAAATTAACCCTTCTAGTAGATAATGATCTCATTCAACAAGCACGAGACTTAGGATTAAATCTCAGCAGAATAACCGAGAAGGCAATAAAAGAAGTAGTGACTGGATTGGACAATATACGTATACGTACGTACGGTCAGCAAAACTG
>JAEOTF010000033.1 GCA_016840025.1 Candidatus Hodarchaeota archaeon | reverse complement strand
TTTTTTTGAATCGAGCACGCAGCATCATGAACATCTCTTTGGTTAAGCCTCTTTCAACTCTTCCATAAGGACACGCTTTCTGACAAACCATGCACATCAAACGGGTATTATCAGTCAGGATGGGAGAGTGTTTCTCAAACAAATGGTTAC
Organism: Candidatus Hodarchaeota archaeon; assembly: GCA_016840025.1. The sequence goes on along the minus strand of JAEOTF010000033.1, from coordinate 4,023 downwards.
CATTCCTTACTTCTCGAACAACGGTTTTGGGCTTTAAACACGGGTTTTGTTAGTTTTGATACTAACATTTGGATAACATTTCCTATTTTTCGTAAAAGTGATCCATCCTAACAATTTTCGTATATCCTCTCTGTTCCGAGCTACCAATTTATGGGTATTTACGAATTATGTTAGTTAGAAAAAAGTAAAAGTGATCCACTTTTCCAAAAAGGCGGACACTTTTTTTGTAAAAAACTAACATTTTACGAAAAAACCACTGTTCAAAGTGGATCACATTTTCAACTAACAAAAATAATATATAAAAACAATAACAAAATGAGCGCGCGCAAGTATTCATAAAAAATTGTAAATTTAAGTATGGCATCGAATTCTTAGTATTTATTTTTCTAATTCTAAGTGTGTAAACAAATGAATACAAGGTGTTTTAGATAAAATCAAACAATTTAGCTAATAAGATTCCCAATATTGTAAGTCCTATTGCCCCCAAATAATAGATATAGGTTTTAATTTGAGTCATTTCCTTTTCCATCTCTAGTAATGAAGGAAAATACGCTCCTTCAAAATGCTCGATAATATCTGTTGGAATATTGGTTATTTTCCTCTGCTTAGTCTTAACCTTATTGTCTAGTTGGTACATAAAAATCGAGAAAATTGGCTGCTTATAGCTCAAAGTAATTGCACGTTTTCCAGCATTGAAAACAGAAAAAACAAGATGCCCTTCAAATAAAGGATCAACATGAAAACCAGAGATGTTGATCAAACCTTTACCTTTAAGTTTAAACCTAATAGTAATCATCCCAAAAATGTCAGAAGGCATGTTGAGATACTCAAAAGTCGTTAAAATCGCAGTTTGACCTGGTTGTATTGTAATAAAATCACTCTCATCTTTTAGAATCATCTTACCCTTAGGAGTAACATAATTTTCTCTTCCTAACCTAAGATCATACATCACGGAATCGAAACAACTTAGATCATGATCTCTAATTAAATCACTTTCAGTTGCTAGTTTTTTTATTTTCTCAGCTGTTAGAAATCCAGATTCACTCATTCAAAGACCTCTTGATTTGTAAAATTCTCTGATAATCTCTGAAATTTTTGGCGGGAGACTATCGTTTAATTTGCCTTTCGAAGAAATTCGTTTAACTAAAGGACATTTATCTTGACTACTACAACCATTACAACATTCATAAATGCCATCCTCAAACTCATAATATTTAAACAGATTTTCTAGTCGTGTAGTCTCCTCAACATAATTTCTATATTCATTATCTTTTTCAGACATCTCATTTATACAATTCATAATAAACCCATAATGTGCTCCCCCACCAGCTTCAATTGAAAAAGGAAATCTGTAATATTTAGTCCTCTTCAAAAAATCAGTTACATCAATGGAGTCATTCTCGTTAAGTAATCTAAAATCAGAAGCATATAACGTTGGGTCCTCATATTCATGGTCCCATTTAACATTCTCCTGATCAATTTTGTAATAGCCTGTAAAGTAATGAGTATTAGTCTTATTTTGGTATAGTTTGTTTGCTCTGAAAACAAGGTAAATATTATCATATATTTCCTGTTGACTCTTCATGTAAATATCGCTCCTAGTATCCGAGTGACACATCTTAAACTCAGGAGAAAATGGATGCTCATATTGTGGGTCGTGCTGTCCTCCCCAAAATATATGTGGATTTATTGGATTACAGCATAGAACATCTCGGATTAACAGATCATTTCTATGAACTATAACACAATCTTCTGGAAACTCTGGTAGAGTGAAAAAGGGTACAACCCAATAATAATCAGACAAGTGCAGCTCTTCCTATCGGAGTTAATCGGTACAGGTTAGCATTACCTTTTTTACTAAATATTTCAATTATACTTGCCTCTTGGAAGGTTTTAATCCAGTTTTCACAGTCATGCCCACATCCCTTTTCATCTACTTTTTCAGATACTTCTTTGAGAGTTAATCCATTTGGAGCACCTTCAAAAATATCGAGAATTTCCTTAGCCATTGTATTTAGTTTACTCATATTAACAAAATAATCTAACAAATTAATAAATTAATAAGTCAAGATTTTGAAATCTTAGTTGTATTAAAGATAGGGCAATAAGGATCAGGTCCTAGATACAAGTTATCATGTGTGTGTATTCGCTGAGCGTGACACCGACCTTTACATAAACTGAGGAAACTACACTTTTCACATATTCCTTCTAATCTGTTCTCATTAAAATTTCTCAACTCGTTAAATAACTCGGAATTATTCCAAGTATCAAGTAAAGACCTTTCATGGATATTACCAGCAACAAAAGAAGGGGTATCTTTGAAAGCTGGACACGGTATTATGTTACCATTTGGTCTTATCACACATCTTTCTATACCAGATAAACAAGGCTTAACTTGTTGCTTTCTACTATAAATAAACTGAAAATCTAGAGGACAACCATATTTCACTTCAATTGATTTTTCTTTCGAATATTTAGTTATTAGGCTGTGGAGTTGAAGAATTTCTTCGCTACTAAGTTTCAAACTAGATGATCCTCTACCTTGTACTACATATCTAAGAAGACTAATGTTATCGAGTTTCATTTTTTTAGCAAGTTCAACATATTCATCAAACTCACCAATGTTATATGGTAAAGGAATAATATGGGTCCCTATCCATTTTCCTCGCTCTTTGGATTTCTTAATAAAATCTGTTACATTATCGAAACTGCCCGGATTATTAGTTAAAAAGTCATGTAATTCTGAATTAGGAGCTTGAAGATTTACATAGACTCGGTCAACTTTTTGTATTAGGTCCCAATCAATTTCATTTTTTAGGTGATAGCAACAAGTGAAAAAATGAATTTGAATATCTTTGTTCTTTAAATAATTGATGACTTCAGATAGATAGGGATAATCCAATGGCTCTCCTCCAGAGAGTTCTACAATTTTTCCCCCAAGTATTGTGAAATCGTCAATTATTTCGATTATCTTTTCAAATGGTAGCATGATATTTTGTACTCTATTGCTATTTGATGAGCAGTACTTGCAGTTTTGATAACATCTTTGAAGGAGCTCAATTGTTATTTCTTGGATATTAGCTACCATCAATTCCCAATACTTTAATTATGAAATCATTATTAAACCATCAGATGCCAACCACACTTAAAGAATTGACTAAAAGTATCCAATTATGTAAAAAATGTCCTAGGATAGTTGAATCAAGAAGCAAATCAGTTCCGGGTTATGGAAATAAGAATGCAGGCATTCTTTTCGTTGGGTTAGCTCCTGGAAAAGATGGGGCTGATTTAACTGGTATTCCGTTCACACGAGATCCCAGTGGATTACTTATAGACGACATGTGTAGAAAAGCTGGTATATCAAGGGAAATGGATGTATTCATAACAAATTTAGTTAAATGTAATCCAAAAGATAAAAAAGGAAGAAATAGAACACCTTCGAAAAAAGAAGTTAATACATGCCAACTCTATCTTGAAAAAGAAATAATACTTCTAAAACCTAAATTGATAGTTCCATTAGGAAAAGCTGCCTCAAATTTCTTTTTGGGGAAAAATGATTTTTCAATGAAAGAAATTCACGGAGAAGTTTTTCAGATTAAAGGAAGAACAATAGTTCCTTTCATTCATCCTGGATATATTATCCGTGGGGCTTATAAAAAAACACGATATACCAACGAATTCATAAAAGTCGGTAGAATATATCTCGATTTGATAGAGAAAGAATCTCGGTTAAGCCGTTTTGACTTTCTATTACTCGTGCTTAAAAACAGTAGTGTAAACGGACTTTATGGTCAAATTGAAGGTAAAACAAGGTTACAAAAATTTGTTTTTCTTGCTCAAGACAGCCTACGAAAAAGAGGATATTCAGGAAAATACTCGTTCAGACCTTACTATTTCGGTCCATTTAACCGTCAGCTATACACAGACTTGGAGTGGCTAAAAATGAATAAGTATATCAAAATTGATCAACCGTTTGGTACAAATGGAATAATATCCACATATTCAATCACAGAAAAAGGCATT
>JAEOTF010000013.1 GCA_016840025.1 Candidatus Hodarchaeota archaeon | reverse complement strand
TAAAACTCTAAAGACCCCCATTCTTTCTTCCTCCAGAGACATTGGTTTTCAATCCCCAACTTCTTTAATCTCTTCATATTTTGAGAAGAGATCTAAGTAAGAGTGAATTAACTTCTCGGTTTATACTGCAAAGCTTTGTATTTTCGTATAAAATTGTAAAAGACATAAAGATTTTTTTATATTGAAATCTACTGGAAACTTGATAGTAATAGATATGTTATGCTAAATCATGCAGTACTAAGGCAATAGCAAACATCACTCGGTGGTTTTAGATGAATCAAGGGCAGAACAACGAAGCTGAAGATTTTATCGCAGTTACCTCTCCTCCTACAAATTTTAAAGGATATCTTATTTTCTGGGTAGGGCAATTAATTTCCCTTTTAGGGTCAAATATAGTCGGATTCGCTGTTATTTGGTGGATTGTTTTAGAGACGGGTAGTGAGGTGTTTCTCGGATTAGCAGCATTCTTGAATTTCGCACCCTTTATTATTCTGACCCCTTTTGCAGGAGTATTGGTTGACCGATGGTCTAGAAAGAAAATTATTGCGACTGTGGATTTTTTACAGGCTGTAATGACTCTAATACTTATTTACTTTTTCTGGGTAAATTTGGCTACGATTTGGCATGTTTTGGCAATAAATACTGTAAGGGCATGCTTTCAAGCAATCCACACGCCAGCTACCGAAGCAATTGTTCCACTTATGGTGCCACGGGATAAACTTACCCGCATAAACGCGCTAACCTATCTCCTTTACGGCATGATCACGCTTATTAGCCCTGTAATAGCTGCTTTATTACTGGAATACTGGAAGATTGGGGAAATTTTATGGATTGATGCAATAACTTTTGTAATAGCGGTAGTTCCACTACTCTTTCTTAAAATTCCCTCGGTTAGACCAAAGGAAAAGGAAACCAAGGAAGAAGAACAAACTTCATTCAAAGAAGAATTTATAGAAGGAGTAACCTTCATCCGAGATAAAGAAGGGCTTCTTTCCCTACTTAGTGTTTTTACTAGTGTTAATTTCTTTCATATGCCGCTTTACATACTGCTACCGCTTTGGGTTAAATCCGTAAATAATGGTGGTGCGGGGGAACTAGCATTACTTCTTGCTTGTAATAGCCTCGGAAACCTCTTGGGATCAATATTAATGAGTACAATTTTATCTAAAGGATTCAAGAAAAAAGTACATGGTGTCGTTGGAGGGTTAACACTTGGATATGTCGGTTTTTTCTTTGTAGGGTTTGCCCCAGAAGGAGCTTTCTGGTTCATGGCGATTGGAATGTTCATATTAGGAGTAGATCTTCCTATAGCAAATATATCCAGCCAAACAATATGGCAGACAGTTGTTCCCCCCGAGAAAATAGGACGAGTCTTCTCAGTTCGTCAGACAATTGCACAAATATCTGCTCCTGCCGGAATGATACTCTCGGGAATCATAGCAGAGGCAATAGGCATTAGAATAGTGTATTTAGCAGCAGCATCAATAGGATTTCTGTTATTAGGATATTTATGGTTTTTCACGGGGTTGTCAAATGTAGAGAAAACCTTAGGGATTGATTTCGCAGAACCTACACCTATAATAGATAAGGAAGTAATAGCTGCGACGAGTAGTGAAGAGATTAAGGAAGAAAAGAAAGTTCCCGATGTAAGAAGTTCGGAAAGCTGAATTAAACATAATAATTGAGTAGATGTGGATTAGAGGATCTTGATTATTCACTCTAATCCTTCATTTTTCAGCCAAGTAACAGCCTTCTCAAAAGATAATGCAGCATCAACCTTGGGAACAAACCCCAATTCACGATGGATTTTCGAATCATCAATACATCTGTCCTTAGCAAACTTTATCACTCGATATCGGTTAAGTGTTGAAGGTTTTCTACGAAATTTTGCAACTATCTCGAAAAAGAAAGCCGTTAGATAAGCAATACGAAAAGAATACGACTTAGCAGGCTGTGAGATATTTGTCTTTGAGGCTATCTGATCGTAAATATCCTTTACAGTAATCTCAAAAGATTTTACATTGTAAATCTCACCCGCAGCAGCATCCTGCTTTTTTATTATTAGAAAAATGGCTTTAATAAGATCTTCAATATCCACCCAGGTCTGAATAGCTTTTCCACCCGCAATTAACGGAAATTTCCCTGTCTTAATAGCTTGGTAGATTTTATAGAATTGAGTAAAGTCTCTTGGACCAAGAACATTAGGAGGACGGAGGATAGTTGCTTTAAGTGTCCCATGAGCGATTTCATCTAGAATAATACGTTCGGCCATTGCTTTCGATTTTTGATAATTAGCTTTGGGGTTGGTGGGGGTATCTTCACTAAGATAAGTCGTGTCAGGATTTTTGATTCTTCCATAAACACCTGAGGAGGATAAATGAAGAAGAAAAGGAGAAGGATCGACTTTCTTGATAGCATTGACGACATTCTGGGTACCTAATACATTGACATTTTTCAATTCACGTAAAGGAGCCCAATCATCGGTTAGAGCCGCACCATGAATAACAGCATCAGGTAAAGAAGCAGACATTGCTTCAACAATAGATTCATAATCCTTAACATTTCCACTGAGTATATGTGCGCCTAATTGTTCATATTTAACCACTTTGGCGGGATTTCTAACAAAAAGAGTAGTTTGAGAAAGGACTTCTTGATTTTTGGCGATATAATCCACAATATGACTGCCAATAAAACCAGTGGCACCTGTAATGAAGATATTCATAAGTACATTTCCCAAAAAACAGCTCTAATGAAAATCGCGAATATTCAAGAAAGTATTCAGAGCGAATGGAATTGTACCAACGATGATCATTAGACCTAGGGCGCGTAAATAGATATTTTCGTGTTGTGCAAGTTGTACCGAAAAAAGAGCAGAAAATGGCAGAAATATGAGAAAAGCACGAGGGAGATACCAGATTCCGGTCACTGTAGAAGTTGACACGAAAATCAAGAACGCAGAGGTAATAAGGGAAACGAGAATTATAAAGAAATAGACAGGTGTACGCTCTTTTTTATGCTCTTTAAGAAAAACAAGAGGATATATTAAGATTGCAATGGCCGTAAACCCAATTCCAAGGAGTATGCGCTCATATAGAACAGATATGGCGGGAAGGAACTGGATATCGTGTGCATAACCGTTTTCAAAGTACCACTGCCGCCAACCGATAAAACTACCACTAAACTGAAAATTGTACAGTGTCCAAATCCCTGCAATCGATCCCGTGACGCAGGCTAATGCAATTATCTCATTTAACCGTTCTTTATAGTAATAATATTCATGATAGGCAAGGAAGGCAACAAATACCGCCATCATAGGCCAAACTTCATAAGCGCCCATCATTCCCAAACAAACTGCAAGAATAAGCACTATGAGATGACCTGGATGCTCCGATCGTTGGATGAAGCGCCTAAAGGCATGATAAACCATACTAACTACCATCAGAACAATAAGCATATCAGGAAAAGCGATTGATCCTGACGATAGAGCATAACCGCTGAAGAAAGGAAGAATTCCAGCAATAGGATTCAATCTATTCCGGTTTCCAAAGACACTTTTTGAAAGCTGGAAAGTATAGACGCACACGAGTGCTGTAAATACAGCTGTGAGCCCCCTTCCAATAATTATGAAGTCTGCGGGTTTTTGCCCAAAAGTAAGAAGCCAGTAAAGACGACCAATTGCCGCCATTAATAATTGAAAAGCAGGTAGCCATACATAACTGGGATCGCCTTCATTCTCTAAAAAAAAGTTGCCAATATCTTTATACAAACTTTCAGCGTGACGAGAGCGGTGTTCTTCCTCACGAGTATCCCAATGAGAACTTGGTGTGAGAAAAATCGCTAGTAATAGCTCTAATACTAGGACACCTGCAAAAATGATCAAGGTCTTGCGATCAATTCGCATAAACCATGTTTTTATAGTTTCTGGGTAGGACAAGTGAAATTCCTCAGCTAAATTGAGGAAAAAACTCTGTTTTATGCATCGTTCTCTCTTAATTAAATATTTGCATTATTGTTTCAAAGAGAGTGAATTAAAAAAGGGAAGGTAATCGTTGGCTTAAAAGTTTCAGAGAATGACTGGCACCTTGTTGAGGTCAAAAATTGGATGTTGCTTGATGTAGCTGGACATGAAATGACACATCATTGCGGGTGATCTAGTAATAACTATCCTCGTGGATATAACAAACTCTGATAAGAATTAAAGATCAAATGCATCGGAATTGGGCAAAGTTGCATATAGAGACAGTCAATAAAGAACTAATCAGCGTCGGTATCGATATTGGAACTACTACGTCCCATCTTGTACTCTCTAAACTTACTCTTGAGAAAGATATGCTCTCACGAACAGAGAAATTTGAGGTGACAAAGCGTGAAATTCTCTATGAGGGACGTATATTCTTTACTCCTTTAATAAATGGAGATGAAATCGATTTTAAACGACTTTCTGAGATATTTAAGGAAGAATTCGAGCGATATGGTTTGCAACCTAAAAATATAGACAGTGGTGCAGTGATTATAACCGGAGAGACTGCCAAAAAGGAGAACGCTCGAAGAGTTGTGGAGCTAATATCAGGAGAGGCAGGTCGGTTTGTTGCTGCGAGCGCTGGTCCTCATCTAGAGTCCATTTTCTCTGCCAAAGGCTCAGGGGCAGTTGATAGGTCAAGGAAAAAGAGTAATACCATTCTAACAACAGATGTCGGGGGTGGAACGAGTAATATTGCCCTGGTAGTTGAAGGAGAAGTTGTTGAAACAGCGTGTATTAATGTTGGAGGAAGATTAATCGTATATGATAAGGATCGAAAAATTACACGGATTGAACCCGCTGGAAGGCACGTCTTGAACTCCTTAGACTTGTCTAACACCAAAATAGGAAGTTTTTTCTCTACCGAGACGGAAAAAGCAGTTGTTCAACGATTAGGTGAATGTTTATTCGAAGTTTTAACCTATCAACAGGATCTTTCTCCACTAACCAAAGAATTGCTGATGACTGAGCCACTAACTCAAAAAACCGAAATTGATGAGATTGCCTATTCAGGGGGTGTTGCTGAGTTTATTTATGATAAAGTAAAATCTGAAAACTATGGAGATCTTGGGTCTAGGCTTGGTAGACATATAGCAGATACTCACACTAAAAACTTCTCTGTACCTATGGTAGAGCCAGGACATCGAATTCGGGCAACAGTAATTGGTGCAGGACAGTTTTCTCTGAGTGTTAGTGGATCCACAATTTTTTTCAGCAAAAATATCATGTTTCCAATTTCATCTTTGCCAGTAGTTGTGCCAAGAGTCGACCGAGAGAATTTATCAGAAGAACAGGTAGCTGAAGCGATCCAGGCTGCATTAGGGAGATTCGATACATCAGTGGAAACACTTGAAGATCCACTTGTTTTAGGATTTAATGACCCAGTACGCACAGCCTATACCAAATTAACTACCTTCGTTAGAGGTGTAGAAGCCGCAATCCTCCCAATTGTTCAGAGGGGACTTCCCGTTCTCATGGTTTTTGACACAGACATTGGAAACTCTGTAGGTAATGTTATGGCGAGAGAAACTAAAATCCACGATGGGATTTTATCTATTGATGAGATCAAAGTTGAAGAAGGAGACTTCATAGATATTGGCAAACCAATCATTGAAGGGAAAATTATTCCTGTTATCGTTAAATCTCTCGTTTTTTCGAATTGAATTCAATCAAATTGAATAATTGAGCCCAATTGCAAATAATCAATGAAGTAATAAAGTAAGGAACTGAAAAGAAACTCAGACATGAGTGATCTTATCAGAACTAATAGCATACTTAATTCGTTGATTCCCTGCTATTGGCAGGCATAAATGATGGTGGGATTCAAATTGGGGCAGAAAATTGAATTAAAGAGGCATCTACCTCTCTACTCCCTAGAAAAGGAAGAAAGAACGATTTTTATTAAGGTTATTCTTGGAAACTCTCTAATATTTATAGGATTCTTAGCTAGGGTGATTGCTCCAATTATGGAATTCTTACATGGAACATCATTTTGGGATGCAGAAATTAACTTTCAAACGGGTCAACGAATCCTTAAGACAGGCCAGTTCTATGATCATAAGAATATTTGGCAGTCTCCTTATCCACCTCTTCCCCTCCTCATTTTTGCCTTATTTGTTCTTTTAAGCGGCTATAACTTATTATTATTTGTATTTTACTTTCGAGTAATTGAAATTGGTTCGACTTTAATATGTTATTTAATTATATGTCATTATTTAGATGATAGACTTAAACGAAGGATAACTTGGGGGGTATACTTGACAAGTTTCCCTGCATTGTGGTTGGTGAGAGAAAACCGCCCCATTTCTTATCTTTTCTTGTTTTTAATTCTTATAGGAGTTTATTTTATTGCGGTACGATCACAAATCCGAATAGGACTAATCTTCATTGCCGTAACAACAGGGATAAAGTGGTTTTCCTTTCCCGTTTTAATGTTACTTCCTTTTTGGAATCAGTGGCAAAGAAGAAGTATGCAAACTAAGGTAGAAGACATCTTAATTATCATAGGAATTGTCTCCCTTCTATTAATAGCCCCTACAGCAGTATTCCCTCATTATCTAATGATTTATGAAGATCATATATCAAAGAGTGTTCTTTCTGATGATTTAACTCTATTAATTCGAATAACGTCTTTTTTTCTAATTTTCAGCGTGGGATTAATGATGCTGATTCGGGAAAAAGAAGTAGATATAATTGAGCTTTTAATATTGGGCCTTGCGGTGAGTATTATTCCAATATCAATTACAGGCCCTGGGCGTCAATATCTTCGCCTTTTATTGATGTTATTTCCAATAGCCTATCCAGTTCTATCTCAAAGGTGGGAAATACTTGTGTGTCCTTACTTTCATCGAGAACGATCAATTTTTCATCAGGAAGCCTGTGAAGTAGCTAAATTCTCTGACACTTGGAAAAACCTAAACCTTATGGCAAATTTAGTATATTTAATGATTGGTGTAGTTATATTAGCGATCTTTGTAATTAGTCAACATCAAAAGGAGAAACAGAAAAATTACTTAAGTATAGGGCTGTTAGGGCTATTATTCATTTTCTTAACGATTATTAGTGATTCAACACTTCTAAATGTTTTAGAACTCATAGAACAATAAAAATTGTGGACAGAAAGAGGTATTGAGACCATTTATATATAACTATCGGTTAAAAGACAAAAATAAAGGATTTAGAGATTCAAAATGGTGTTTAATGATTCGGGAAAGGTCAACAAAAACCAAAGCGGTTCTAATGAGTTAACTGAGAAAACTTTAGCGAATTGGTTATGGGAGGCTTCATGTGTTATAAGAGGAGAAATTGACTCATCTAAATACAAAGAGTATATTATTCCATTAATTTTCTTGAAACGTCTTTCAGATGTCTTTAATGATGAAGTTAAAAAAATAAATGAAGATCACATCGATAAAAGAGACATTGAAGAGTTTTTTCAGTCAAATAGAGCATCAATACGATTTTATATACCTAAAAAAGCAAGATGGGATACCATTTCGAAACAACGAACTAATTTGGGAGAATACTTAACGAATGCATTGCGAATGATAGCTCAAGAAAACCCACCGCTGCGAGGTGTTATTGATATTGTTGATTTTAATGTAACTACCACAGGTCAAAGAATTATCAGTGAAAGGAGGCTTAAATCTCTCATAGATGTTCTTGGAAGGTATCATCTCGGTTTAGAAAATGTCGATCCCGACATTTTGGGACGAGCTTATGAATTTCTATTAAAGAAATTCGCAGAAGGATCAGGACAAAGCGGAGGAGAATTTTTTACTCCCATGGAAGTCGCTACATTGATGGCTTTTATACTTGATCCCCAACCAGGAGAAGAGATTTATGATCCGACATGTGGAACAGGAGGATTGCTAATCAAGGCGCATCAACGATTTAAAGAAGATAAAATTGATAAAGCCGCATTTCAACCCATTAAACTCTTTGGACAGGAGATTAATCCAACAACATATTCCATGGCAAAAATTAATGCGCTTATTCATGATATAGAGTTGGAAATCGCGATGGGGGATACAATGAGCCATCCAATGTTCTTGGAGGAAAATGGTTCATTAAGAACATTTACAAAGGTCACAGCTAATCCTCCATGGAATCAAAAGTTTCCTCAATCACTTTATGAAAATGACGCTTATAAACGTTTTTATCTTGGTAACCCGCCTACTTCCAGTGGAGATTGGGGATGGATTCAACATATGTATGCTTCATTGAACGAAAATGGCAAGATGGCAATTATTCTCGACACTGGAGCGGTTTCCCGCGGGAGTGGGGCTCAAGGAACACATCGAGAGAGAAAATTCCGTAAAAAATTCGTAGAACAGGATTTAGTTGAAGCTGTAATCTTGTTACCTGAGAAACTATTCTATAATACCGCAGCTGCAGCTATTGTTTTAGTAGTCAACAAAATGAAGAAATTTAAGGGTTATATGCTAATGATCAACGCAGCTAAACTTTTTCACAAAGATAGATCGCAAAACATCCTGAAAAACAACACTATTAGGAAAATTCATGAAGTATATACTAAATGGATAGAGAAAACTGGTCTTAGTAAAATAATTAGTTTAGAAGAAGTGGCAAAATATGACTATAATCTAAGTCCCTCTTTATATGTGGCAATAGATCAGATAGACGAAATTTTATCTCCTCAAGAAGCATTAATACGTTTAAAAAAAGCCAAAGACGAATGTACTAAAGCGGAAAATGAACTCAAGGAGACTCTAACTCAACTGGGGCTAGAATTGTGAATAATGAAGTCTCAAAACAGGTGCTGAAGGAAACTGAAATTGGTGTAATCCCAGTTGAATGGAAACTCTCCAAATTAGAGGAAATCACAAAAAGAACAGAAAAGAAGAATCCTCGAAAAATCCCAGAGTGGCGATTCAAATACATTGATGTTTCAAGCGTTTCCAACGAAACTTATCGTATTGAATCTGTTAGAGAACTAAGTAGTAATCAAGCACCTAATCGTGCTCGAAAGTTAATAAGAGAGAATGATATTCTGTTTGCGACTGTACGACCATCTCTACATCGAATAGCACTCGTTCCAAAATCCTTGGACGGACAAATATGTTCAACTGCATTTTGTGTTATTCGATGCAATCCGACCATGGTGCTTCCTCAGTATTTATTCTATGCGGTTATATCACGTCGTTTTCTTCAACAAGTTGCTAGGCGTCAAAGAGGCGCAAGCTATCCTGCTGTTACCGATGGAGACATTTTAACTCAAGTAATTCCTCTTCCCTCCCTCAAGGAACAACAACAAATTGTTAATGTCCTCTTTGCAGTTCAGAATGCAATTTATCGGAGCATTGATGTCATCCAAGAAACAAAATTATTCAAAAAATCCTTGATGAAACACTTATTTGCTTATGGAGCTGTTTCTCAAATTAAAGCAAGCGATATTGCTCTAAAAGAAAGCGAAATCGGTTTTATTCCAGGTAATTGGATAATTCGTCCCTTTACAGAATGTATTATGAAAAAACAAATCAGCATGAAAACGGTAAAACAAAGTTTATACCAGAAGGAAGGTCGTTTTCCTATTATAGACCAGAGCAAGAATGATGTTGCGGGGTATTGGGATCGAGAAGAAGATGTTTGGCAATCTCCTCTCCCTGTAATTATATTTGGAGACCATACAAGGGAGATTAAGTTTGTAGATTTTCCATTTGTGTGTGGTGCTCAAGGAACAAAGGTACTTTTACCAGATAGAGCAAGTAATGAACCATTATTCTTTTACTATGCACTTCAGAATCTTAAAATCGCCAGTCGTGGATATAATAGACACTATTCGCTGCTAAAAGAGAATAAGATCCCATTTCCGCCTATTAAAGAACAAAGAAAAATTGGTAACATACTTTCTGCTATAGATAAGAAGATAAATGCAGAATTAAATAAAAAACAAGCGTTAACTTTTCTTTTAGAGACATTACTTCATAACTTACTAAACGGGGAAATAAGGATGAACTAACTCTACCTAAATTATCTTAGGCAAACATTCGAAAACTCTGTTGCGAGAAAAAGAAGAAAGAAGTTTTTATATACGTATTCGCTAGCAAATGGAAAATGGGTTTCATAAATCCATAAAAAGAGGTATTGGAGTTTGGGGTTAAGATGAAGAATAAAAATCGGCTTTTTTCACAAATAAGTATTCTAATCCTACTTTTGGGTTTAATGAACATGCTTATTATCAATGGTTCAGGTAGGTCTCCTACTTATTGGCTTGGGTGGCACTATCCTACGGATACGAGTAATCCACAATATTGGTACGATGAAATTAATATCCTAACATATAATGATGAGCAGTATGGATATACAACTACAATTAACGAATATATAAGACTTTATGATTTCGATTTTAATATGCCAGCAGATGCAGATATCGACGGGATACAAGTAGAGGCAAAATATCGTTCAACTGTTGACGTAGCTATGGATGTGGAGATTAGCTTGTGGTATAATAATCGCCAAGCTAGCGCTCCAGATAAACCTACTATAACAGCGACCACATCTTGGGAAACTCATTTGTTTGGGCATTGGGAATATTTATGGGGTAAAAATAATTGGAGAGGCTATGATTTTGCAAATGCGAACTTTTCGATAGAAATTCAATTTGTTTATAGGACTATGCCTTTCGGGGATCTTCAAGTGGATCATGTCAGAGTTAATGTATATGGTTATGATCTTATTGCTGAATTTAATTCAATATCATTGATGTTTGTTTTTTCCGCAGTTTGTATAATAATAGCAGTAGTTATTATTAAAAGAAAATATAGAGATAATTGAGAACAACTGAGGAAGTTAAAATCACTACTTTCCTCGAAAACGCTTAAATAGGAAGCCAATAATAATATAACCAATTGCTAGAATAACCAAGGTAAATTTTACGACAGCACAGACAGAAGCTAGAAAAGGAGCGAAATCAGGGTAAGAGTTGGGATAAGAGTAGAGTATTTGCAATAAAAAGTTGTTTTCAATCACATCAAAGCCTGCAGCAGCAAAACTGAGGATAACAAAGCGAAGACCTATAGTTCTGCCTTTTTCTTGTATATCATAACTTCGAGCAACGAGTAGGGATAAATCAGCGAGTAAGGCTCCATAAGCTAGAAGAAAACCAAAATCTAGCAAAGTGCCTAAGATCATTTTGTCAACATTATCTTGACCCCAATCTGCTAAAATCTGATCAGTTGTTTCTGAATCCCAAGCAAACTCCAGATCAAAGATATCATAAGATGAATCTTCTGCAACAGGGGCAGTAACTACTCTCATAAGAAGGAAGAATACTATAAAAAAAATTAATGCTATCAAGGTCCCGTACTTAACGTATTTTTGAGATGGTTTAGTATTTAATATCTGTAACATCAAATATCCCCTCAATTATATACTACTTGGTTAATTTAAAAATCCCTCTGACAGGATATATTAAAAACCACCGAAAGCAATTCAAGAAGCTGAATATCAGTAGTTCCAAAATGGATGGTTAATATTGCATTCATCTGATCTTTTTCGCGAGATTATTGGGCATAAACACGTTCAATTGAAAAACCAGTCTTTACAAAAAGCAATAAAGGCGAGGACGGAGTATATGGATCCCTTAACGTTAATTCAGATTCATGCCCTCCAACGATACAGGAAAAGTAAAGATCTAACAGATAGATCCATTGTACTTCTAACAATCAATGGCATTGCAGCGGGGATGAAAAATACTGGATGAATTATAACTACTTCTTTAACCAAGTTTTTGCCCAAATAGATGTTCTTTCCAAAATATCCTCTAAATCTCTACCTAGTTTTGTTAAAGAATATTCTACTCTGACTGGAATCTCATTAAAAGTCTCTCGTCTTATCAAACCACATGCTTCCAATTCACGAAGCCTATCTGTAATTGTTTTAGAACTTCCTCCTATTTTTTTCGCAATTTCATTAAATCTTAGTGTTTCTTCAAGCAATAAGAATCTTAAAATCGATAGAGTATGCCGTTTTCCAAACAACGTAAATATGTCTTGAAGATAGCATTCACTGGTACAAGCATCCTTATTTTTATGTTGTAAACAATGCCACTGAAGAGTATTATCAGTTTTTTCATCATCTTTGGACTCATTCATTGAAATCTTCCTATTACTTCATCTTATGAAAGTTACTTCAAGATTTGAAACTTTTTAGTTTATAAATCCCCTGAAATTAGTTTATATATACATCTATTTCATAAAGGTGAATATTTATGGGTAATGAAACCAAAAGAACACATACTGAAGATTGTGAATGCGATAAACCTGAAATTAGAGATTCATTTAAAGATAAATGTTCTGAAAAGCAAATAATAGACTGTCATGGGCAGGAGTTTCTAGAAAAATTAAAGGAAGAAGGAAAAATCTAACCTAAGCTTAATTTATGATCTATTGACATCTTTTATGCAACTGGAAATTTCCTTTTTAATCCCTTTTTTTGAATTTTGCATTGATTTTAATAATTCTTTTTAAAAATCTGGATCTAAAAAGAGTGATATATGATTTTCTTAATAACATATTCTTTATTTTTAAAAAAAACCATAAACTGTAATATTATTTGATCTATCAGTTTGAAATTCTTGTTTATGAGTAAAATAATTTACTAAATAAAATGAAAAATAAGAAAAATCGGGTAAAAACTTAAACTTAAAGGTTATTACAACCGCAGATACGTTATATTGTTCTACAGCTTCAATTAGTTGCTCAGTTGTTATGATACCTGATGTAACTGTAGCCTTAAAAATATCGCCCAAGCGTTTTGGGATTTTTCTCTCTGCTAGTACTGCAATATAGCCATTATCCGATAAAATGTATGAATTAGCCGGAGTATTGTCATGTATGAAGTTCACAACCGCTTCATTGTTTCTTAATTCTGCTTGCCATACAGGATAATCCTTAAAATTACTCTCCAATGTCATTAAGCTCGTAAAATTGATAATAATTATAAAAAAGAGGATAATTTCTCTTGAATGAATGTATAATAACATTAAGTTCTTAGATTTTATTTTTGGGCGATAATCAAGTAATTCAAGGAGTTGATTGGCACCTATTCCAGCAAAAGTTGCGGTAATTGGCATCAAACCAATAAAATGATGGGGTAGTAAGAAACCGATTAGCAAGAATAAAAGTACTGAATATACGATTGCCTGTGAAAATAGGATAATTATTATCTCTAATTGCTTATCAATTGCCAAATTACCCTTGAAATTGAACTGAGAGATGAGAAAGTTGGAAAGGTACAAAATACCAATAATAGCAGGGAATAGAAATAGTTCAAAGCCTGATCCTGTATAAAATTTTGTAAATTTTGATCCTAGTGTTCTACTCTCTTTTTCAAATTGTAATAATACTAGATCATTGAAAGCAGCCTCAAGTATATTAAAATAAATTACTAAAAAGAACAAAGAAGTAATAAAAGATCCTAATAGAAACAGTACAAATCTTTTTTGATATTTTTTGAATGTAAGCAAAGGGATCAAACAAATTATGTATAATGCTGCACTTTGTTTGATCCCTATCGCAACAATGAATAAAATCCCCCCGAAAATACTATTCCATTCTTCGTTTGGTATAGGAGTATGTATGATTAACCATGTAGAAATCATACATAGAAGGATGCAATAAATGGAAGGGGTAAAGGTTGTAAGTCGCTCAATAAATATCTCATTTGAAAAAAGAAAAATCAAGATAAAGATGCGTTCTCTAGTAGAATTAACAACGCCATCTAAAAGTTTAAATAGAAAAAAAATAGTGAGTACTCCTGCAAAAAAGGTAAAAAATCTTAAAATTATGTAACTGGGAAAAAAAGTATAAATAATAGTGCCTAATTCGAATACCAGTGGCGGTTGTTGTATCATTAAATCTTTGTAAAGCACTTCACCTTCGATCTTCGCAACTACTATATATATGTAATATGCCTCATCTTCATGCACATTATAAAACAGCAAGCGACAAATAGCAAATAAAAACAATAGAATAAAGACAAATAAGGCTAAAACGAGCAGAGGATCTTTAAAAACTGCTAAATTTTCTAAAAATATTTGTTCATACCTTTTTTTCTTCTTAATTTGGTTATTCATAACAAAATAATTCCTATTTGCTGAGTACATGAAGGTCGAATTCTGAAAAACGATAGAAGGTTCTTCTTTTTTATTCGTTTAATTTCTCGAAATGGACTTCATTCTATCTAACATAGAGCATTTTAAATTTTTCACATTTATCAAAATAGCACTTACTCCAATTTACTGTTCTTTTCTTTATGGGGCAAGAGTTTCTAAAAAAGGTAAAAGATGAGGAGAAAATCGAATCTAAAAATAATTCAAGATCTATTATCATATGTTCCTTTAACCAAAATTTCCTTTCTAATGTTTTTTTTGAATTTCTAAAATAGACTTGTGGTGATAGTAGGACAATGGCTCAAAATTCTAATGCGAAACAAGGGATTAATCCAAATAAATTAGAAGTTTCAGAAATAGAAGGACTTATGGCATTCCCAGGATTTCCAGTCGTTTTAGTGTGTGTAAAAGATAATATTCTCACTGTTGCAGCTGTTAGCTTCTTTTCATTTGGTAGATCACCTATGATAATGATTGGGATTGTACCAAATAGATATTCCTTTGAACTTATAAAAAAAACAGGGGATTTTTCAATTAATATCCCAACTCCAAAGCTTCTCGAGGAAGTGAAGTTCTGTGGATCGAAATCAGGAAGAGAGGTTAATAAATTCGAGGCTACAAAGTTAACCCCCTGCAAAGCTAAACAGATTTCTTCCTTCCTCGTTGAAGAATGCCCAGTTAGTCTAGAATGTGAGATTGTACATACGCTCGATCTTGATGGCACACATGTCTGGTTTGTTGGTAAAATAGTTGCGGCTTATGTACGAGAAGACTATGATCGGTCTCAAGCCATAGCTTTTTGGGCTGGAGAGTATCGTTCGATTGGAAATATAATTGAAAAACATGTCCCTAGTAGAAAACCTTTATCTCAGTGAAATCTAACAAGTATCTCATGTCGCTTGCATCAACACATTGGGCGCTTGAAGGAGTGTTAATATGGGGCATCATGGGAGAAAACAACAGAAAATTCTTTTTTCAATCGGGACCGCGTCGAAAAGTGCTTTTTCTCTTGCTTAACTTTGTAGCACTTCTACCTGACTTTGATAGCATCTTTTTGATGCATCGTACAGGAAGTCACTCTCTTCTAATTCCTTTGTTTTTATTCAATGCTGGTCTATTGTATGGATACTTTCGTTACACTTATCATGGAAAGGACTTTGATGTATGGAGTCGTTGTCTCTATTTAGCGGGACTGTTCTATTTCTTTCACATTCTCCTAGATATTGGATATGGTGGCGCAATTGGACTTTTTTATCCATTAGACTCCACGATGTATGAAGTAGATACTTATTTAATTATCCTACCTCAACCTTGGCTTCTTATCTTCCCATTTCGCATAATAGAATATGAAATAAGAGTCAGGGCGCTCACATTTGAACAAGGACGCCTTTCATACCTCTTCAACCTTCCACCTTCTGATCCGAAGCGAAAAGTCTACCAAGCACTGTGGTATAGTCCAGAACACATTTTGATTATGATAATTTGGGTAGTTATTGTAGGAAAGGCACTTCTTTCAAGGGATACAGAAAAAAGCGCAAGAAAATCCGAAAAAAAGCAAGAAAATGTTGATTTTTCATTAACTGCTAAATCAGTCTCAAGCTGACTTGGCAAGTAACAATAACAGGAACTTCATTAGCTAATTCAGCACGATTATTAAATTTTTGAAACTAAGAGTAAGAGTTAATTGCTATCTATTATAGAATTGAATAGGAGGTAATTGCCATGTCTGAAACAGAAGATGTCCTTTCCCCCCCACAAAGAGAATTAGAACCTTATCCACCAAAATATATTACTCTGGTCACCGGCGACAAGATGGTTGTCCGACAAGCGGAACGTGAAGAACTTCCGCTTCTCTTAGATGTTATTTACCCCCTTATTCGGGTAGATTTTGATTATTACGATCTTGTTGGTGTTCGAACCTACGCAGAGATCCTAGCTATTTTAAAGGATCGAACAGTTGAACAATTCGTATTAGTAGGAGTAGTTAATGGGGAGTTAGTAGGTTTAGTCAACAGTCGTCAATACAGCCCTACCATAGGCATGTCTTTGCATACAATGGCCTTTAAACGTGGTTTACGAGCTGGAGCTCATCTTTTTGCTGCTAAAATGGAACATCATTTCCGTTTAGGAAGTGAAGAAGTACTCATTGTTGCAGAGAGTCCTATCGGTTTTAAACGTTGGATGGAAGAATTACGACTTGAAGAAAAGGCGGAAGTACCTCATGAACATGGAGGAGTGCCGAGTTGGGTACTAACTCGTAAGAATTTTGAGGAATTTGTTCTTCCCGAACGTGTCTTTGGGGAACGCCCGGTACCTGAAGATGTTCTAAAAAGCTCCTATCCTCTACGTGCACCGAAAGACGTGGTAGATCAAATTACTCGTGGAAAATTGACACTAGATGATATTACAATTCCCCGATGGTGATCAATTCTTGCAGGATGTAGCAATCGTCGGCGTAGGCATGACTAAATTTGGCCGTTACCATGGTACTCTTATGGAAATGCTCTCAGAAGCATCTTTAAGGGCGATCGATGACGCAGGAGCGTCCGAAAAAGATTTCGATATGGTTCTTGTTGCCAATATGGGAGCGGGAGCCATTAACCGACAGACTGCTATTGCAAGTGGATTAGTCGATCAAATAAGCTTGTTTCCTGCAGGAGCACAAGCAATTGAAAACGGTCCAGCGTCAGGGGGATCTGCTATTCGTACAGGTTTCATGATGATAGCATCTGGATTAGTCGATACTATTCTCATTACAGGTGGAGAGAAAATGAGGGTAGCGCCGGGTCCAGTAGTCACTGATTTTGTTGCCATGATGAGTCAACATGATGCAGAGTATATTCATGGGGTAACACTTCCTTCATTAGGTGCAATGCTTGCACGGCTTTATATGTACAAGTATGGAGTTACCGCAGAAGATTTAGCACGTATCGCAGTTAAAAATCATCATAATGCAATGAATAATCCATGGGCTCACCTCCACCAACCAATTACACTTGAAGGCATAATGCTCTCCCGTGAAGCTCGTATTAATAATCCGATGATTGCTGATCCCTTACGACTTTATGATATGTGTCCCGTGTCTGATGGGGCCGCATCTGTAGTCCTGTGCTCTTTGGATAAAGCAAAGGAGTTTACCGATACTCCCGTGAAGATCATTGCTTCAGGGCAAGGCACCGATACTCATGCAGTTCATGAACGACCTGATCCAACTATTTTAAGTGCAGTTCGTCATGCAGCGGACCAAGTTTTTCAGATGGCAAAGAAAAAACGCTCAGATATTCATTTCGCCGAACTCCATGACGCGTTTACGATTTTAGAACTCGCCCAGAGTGAAGACTCGGGATTTTTTGAAAAAGGTAAAGCCCATCTCGCGGTTAGGGAAGGACAGACAGAGATTGGAGGAAAATTTCCTATTAATCCCTCTGGTGGCCTTAAAGCACGTGGACATCCTGTTGGTGCCACAGGAGTTGCTCAAGCAGTGGAAATAGTTTGGCAGTTGCGAGGGGAAGCAGATAAACGCCAGGTGGCTGGTGCAGAGACAGCTTATTCGATCAACTTCGGTGGCTTTGGGAACAATGTAGTTACACATATTTTTGAGAGATGTTAGTGATGTCTGAGAAATTAATTGCTTACAAATGTGTGAATTGCGGAAAAATTGAGTATCCTCGTCATGCCCTTTGTCATGGATGCCGAAAGCGTGAGTTTGAAGAAATAGAAGTAACTGGGGAAGGGACACTTCTCACTTTTACCAAGCTTAAGGCTACACCTACTGGAATTGAGGCATCTACGCTAGTTTTAGGAATGGTCGAATTCGCAAATGGCGTTCGTTATACAGGACAAATTCTTGCTGAAGATCCTAAAATCGGTATGAAGTTACGTCCAGTCTGGGGACTGGTTCGTACGATTAATAATCAAAAAATCCACGCTTTTCAGTTTGCTTAGAAGTATCTTTGTTCCTTACCGCCGAAAACTGGCGGAATAATAGCGACAACGTCTGCATCTGAAAGCTGAGTCTCTAATCCACTAAGCCATTCAATGTTCCTACCGTTTATCAAGACTTTATGGAGTTTGGGGTCGAGGTCATCTTTTAAGAATTCTTGTGCTTTTTCTAACGCATCTCGAACTGTAGACCTCTCTGGCAGTTGAATATGTTTTTCTTTTTCACCTACTTGTAAACGGAAAGTCGCAAAAAAACGAAGGATGATCTTCAAGGTTATTTCTCCTGCGCAATTGCTTTTCCAATATCTGCAATTTTAAGATCATCAAAAACAGATTGAGGTACATCACCTTCACTTGTCCAGCCACGAAGTTCG
Organism: Candidatus Hodarchaeota archaeon; assembly: GCA_016840025.1. The sequence continues at coordinate 43,445 of JAEOTF010000013.1, read as the reverse complement.
TAATATTCGCGAAGCATGTAATCTAACTCAACAACATGACCTTTATTCGGACCGTCTGGGGCTGGTTGCTCAGTCATCCTCTTGGGTAGTCGTTCATGTATGGCAGGATTCATTCCTAATAATAAATTGAATGCTCGTTCAGTAGTGAAGATGCGAGCACCAGTACAACGTAACTCGGCTTCTGTAAAGCCCAAGCCCGTTGCTGCGGATAGTGCTGCGGCAGTCTCTTCAAAATAATTGACCGGCGGAAATATTCCTCCAAATTTGCATGCGATTAAAGAATCAAGAACTGCACAGAAATCTTCACCATCTCGAACCATCAATGCTTTGTATTTTGGACTCAACCGATCTGCAAGATACTTTTCTTGTTCTTCTAAGGGTATATCATACACTTTGCCAAATCTATCAATGATGCCTTCAATAAAACCAGTTTCAGAAAGTACTTCAAATGCTGTAAGATGATCCGCTCCTCGGTTAGCGGTTACATGTGCAAGGCCCATTGATTTTTGTGCTCTTCCATCTTGAGCAGGTATATCCATTCCCTTAATAGCCATTACATAACGTTGAGCTTTTGATCCTAAAAATGCGGAGTATCCTTTAATCCCCTCGGCTAGCGTATCACCAATGCCTTTTCGTTCAATAATATCTTTAACAAGTTGGACAATACTTTCTACATCCCCCCAACCAACCTCGGGTAATTCGGGAAGGGAATGACCGTTTAGTTGGGCTTCTATTGCATAGGCAATGACACCACCGCATGAGATAGTGTCAATTCCTGCTTCGTTTGCTATTTCGTTAAGATATAGGATAGAGGCAAGGTTTCGATTTCCTAATCGGGCACCAAATGAATTTAAAGTTTCATATTCGGGGCCTTCCGTCTCACAGGCATATTCTCCTTCTGGAACCTTAGTGGCTTTCTTACAAGAATAAGGACAGTTAAAACAGGCTTGATTCGCCACCCAGTATTTTTCTCTCATAGCTTCTCCTGAGATATCATCTGCATGTTCAAAGACACCTGATTGAAAGTTTCTTGTGGGAAAACGACCAATTTCACTCATTGCATTGACTAAAACACTGGTTCCCATTTTCTTGTGTGCTTCGGCGAATGGATGGGCTAAGTGGCGTTGGGAAGCGTCAGCAGCTAATTTTTTAAGTCGTTGTGGATCATGTATAGGTAGATCTTGTGTACCTCGGACACAGATGGCTTTTAGTTTCTTTGAACCCATTAAAGCTCCCAAGCCCGTACGGGCAGCTGCACGATGTCGTGTATGCATAATTGCCGAGAATCTTACAAGTTTCTCTCCCGCTCGACCAATATATATGGATTGGGTATCACGCCCGTGTTGTTCTTGGAGCCAATCTTCCACATCGGAGACATTCTTGCCCCAAATCGGTGAGGCATCCAATAATTCGCACTTATCATTTTCTATGTGCATATAAAGTGATTCTTTTGCCGTTCCTTCGACCAAAAACGCATCATAGCCTGCGTATTTCATTTCTGCAGCAAAAAAACCACCAGAATTCGCTTCACCCCACCACCCTGTTAATGGAGATCGACCACAGACATGGTAACGCCCGGTTTGAGGCCAAAAACTTCCCGAAAGAGGACCAGCACCTATGAATAATGAACTGTCGGGTGAAAAGGGGTCGACCTTGGGATTACTATGAAAAAGAAAATAAGCCCCGAATCCGTTTCCTCCTATCCACTTTCGAGCAAATTCCTCGTCAAATTCTTGAACCTTAAAGGTTTCTTTGCTTAGATCTAGGTGGAGTATTTTACCATGCCAACCGTGCAATCGGGAGCCTCCGAGTTAAGATTGTTGGTGAGTGAATCCAATTATATGTAGTTTGTTTTCTAATGATTTAATTTCTTTCATTAAAGTAAGTTAACATAAGATGAAGACCTTCAAGTAATCCCACGAGCATATCAGCGCCTGATGAATGACCTATATTAAAAATACGTGTGAGTAAGGATGCTAAACTGTTAGATCCACCATGAAAAAGTTGATTAAGAATCATAAGATGCTCTTCAGGAAGATGCCCTTTCAAACCAAATTGGATTAATTGGAAGCTTTGGGGTGTTGTATGAGGCCAAGTTAAATGTCTTTCTTCTTTAATATGTTGTAACAAGTCATATAATGGATTTTTTTCTTGATTTTGACATTTAATCAAATGTAATGAAGCAAAAAAGCCCGTAAGAAAATCATCCCAAGAAGGAGTCCACCCTGGTCCGAGTCCAATAATTTGTTTAAGTGCTTTAAGACATAACTTTGCATTATATGAAATAATACCTTCTTTTAATTTCTCATATCCTATTGATCCAGAACGGCACCATTGAGCTGATGGTGACTGATCATTAAGGAGGAAATTTAACTGAGATCGCGAATATTGAAGTATTTCTGCTTTACATTCATTTAAACGCTTTTTGAGACCTACTGAATCCACGAGGGAGGATAAATTGAGCTGAAGGCTCCATACTTCTGTATCTGCAAAAGAAATTTCAAGGGGGGAAGAAGCAAATGTGATTAGGTTGTTATGACAGAAAACTTGGGCTTTTAATTGTATTAACTCAGGTAATATGAGACTAGGTTGGAAATCTACACGAATATTTGAAACATAATTGCCATAAGAAGAATTAACGATTCCAATTAGCATTCCATTATCGCTTTCAATGTTAAATGCATGCTTATGAATCGAATAAACCTTTCCGATTCGGGTATTTTTGTTTAAATGTTGAGCTGCATACGAGCCCATTGAAAGGGCCTTATAAGATTTGAGAGGGTAGGAAAACAATGGATTTTCGCACCAAGTGATTCTTCTTTTTACACTCCCTGAGTAATCCGTTAAGTTACCGTTCCTTTTACTCCCTGAGTAATTCCTTCAGAGTGTTTCTATATTCATCAAAAGCTGTACGACCATGAGTAGTAATTTCTAAGGTTGTAACAGGTCTTTTCTTACGAAAAATCTTGTCAATTTTGATATATCCCGCATCCTCAAGTTTAGAGGCATGAGCAGACAAATTACCCCATGAAAGATTGGTTTTTCGTTTGAAGAAGATAAGATCTGCATTCTTGACTACATAGAGATGTGACAGAATAATAAGACGGGAGGGTTCGTGAATGACCTTGTTAATGTCGGGAGTGAAACGAAGGTCTAACGTGCTTTTTTGGTCTGTCAGGGTTATTCCTCCTCAATGTGAACTACTGGATAGTTTCGGATAAACCAGATATACCTTGATATTCCTAAGAACATTATAATAATGCCCAATACGAAAAAGTACAAAAACATGCCGTCTTTGACATCAGGAAAAGTTAAAACCGAGAATAACAAGCCAAATATCGTCGAACAAAGTCCAAAGAGATAATACCGGCGTTGACCAGTTTTTTCTACAAGGAATAGACTGGGACCAAACATTATAAGTCCAAACAATAGGGGAACCCACTTATACCATAAAGATGCGTCAAGTATCTCCCCTTCAAAAATAAACATCATTGTGAATGTAACTAACACAGTTACCAGTATAAATAGCGAGAATTCTAAAAATGTTCTTTTTACTGAGAAATCTCCTTTATCTTCTTCAAGTATAAATTCCACTCTTCCGATTCGTGGATAAGTGGTTCGTTCACGGATAGTTTCGATAATATGACGATTGAACAGTATGAAAAAAGGCACAAATACTACAAAGATTGGGTTCAAGATGAATAACGGGGTAAAGATCAAAATTATACCTGCAAGGGTCTCAGTAATCCCATCAATCATGAATTCATGATAAGTTTTCTGCTCAATTTCTTTCAAATCAATTTCTTCATTCAAGATTTACACCATTTGGAACCAATTTTTGCTTACTTTACATCCTTAAATAACTTTGTATTAATGAAGTACTTTATATAAAGTAACCATAACTTCACCATTAAATTCATTATTGAAAATAGGTAGACCAAATTAAGAGTTGTAAAGTGCACAAATGAAGTAAAAGTCTTATTTTAGAACGACATGAAAATACTATTTGGGCTTCATAGTCTATCAGAGAAGCGGATAGTTAAAATCTATTTATCTTGTTACTGGTGCAGGTTTATTCAAGAACTTTGCAATTGTTTCTGTGTTAATTTGGTGGGATGATCTTACTCTGATTTTTTCTTCTCCATTTCTAATTTCTAATACTGGGGTTTTTATAATTCCTTTTAAAAGTAAATATTTGATCCCTTTAACAATTCCAGAAATGTCTTTGATCTCCAAAGCGATTCCGAGTCTTTTACAGAAACGCTTCGTAGAATTTATAATTAGTTGTGTTTCGTGGGGGTAGAATTTTTTTGGTAGTTTTGAGGATCCTTCTTCCATCACAACTTGAAGACAATGCCCATCCTTGCATCCTGATTTTAATAGAAGGGGTCTGGACATTTGGGTAACATATAAGGTTATTTGAACGTTTTTTTCATTCTCTAACATGTTTTTTAACTCCGTTTTGAAAAATAAGAGATTCCATTATTTCGGAATGTGCCATAATTCGTAACGTTCCGATATTTAAAAAGTTTTGTATTTGTGTAAAAACAAAAATAATAGATAAACTTCCATTAAAATAAATAGTTATCAATCAAATGGGGAGTATATCAGAGTTAATTTTAATTGTGGGTAAAAACATAAAACAACTATTTAAAATTAAATTCTAAGTGATTTTAATTTTGTAAGACGTTAACTTTTGTTAGTCAGAACTAACAAATCCAAAAAAGAAAGTGCCAAAATTTTTTTTGTATACTTCCGAATCTATAACTTCTCTAAGGTCTTTGCTAATTTTTGCTTCAACAAATTCTTTGAAGTCATGTAAAAGCTGTTGTTCTCTGTCCATAGAGTATTGTATAACACTAATTCCTGATGGTATACGGTTTGCTTCTATGATTTTCGATCTTAAGGCTTGCAATTCCTCATTTGTAGAATTCAGAGTCTTTCTTATTTCAACCTTTAGTAAGGCTAAGATAGTAAACAAATAGAATAATTTCATTTCTCTAGGTTTGTTTAAGAGTATTTCTTTATTCTTTAGTATTTTCTCAAATTCCTTGGTTATTCGATACTTTTTAAGGTTTAAAGATTGTTTTACAGTGACTGTCTCAGCTTCAATCAGTCCAGAGTCTAACATCTCTTTCAAAGTGTAATATGTTTTAGTCTTTTTGAAGTCAAGTATTTCGATGAGTTCTTTTGCGGTGATTCCTGGTCTTCGGAATATTTCAGACCAAATTGCGGTTTTTGTGGGATTCGTCATCAATTCTTCGAAAGCGCCCATCTCGAAACTCAAAACATTCACCAATTTTCATCTTATCTAGTAGGTACTTAATGGTTGTTATTTCGAACTCATAGTCAGCCATACTTCTCAACAAACTTTCGAAAAGCTTTGTTAAAACATTCTTGTGGAGCTCGTAGCAATCCTGCACCGATTTGACCTATGCCAGGATCTTTATGCGCAATTCCGGTATTTAATGCTGGAGATATGCCTGTATCAATAACTTTTCGAAGATCAATACCAGTGGGTGTCCCTTCCATATCTAGGGCAGGAATAGCATAACCATTGTTTTTAGTTAAGCAAATCTCCCCCATTTCTCTTGTTCTTAGGACGGCGTCCTTTGATGTTCCTCCTGTGAACTTTACAATCGCAGGAGCTGCTGCCATTGCAAATCCGCCAATTCCTGCTGTTTCAGTGATTGTACTATCCCCTAAATCAAGATTAGCATCATTATCACTGTAACCAGGAAAATAAAGCCCCTTAACCTTACCTGCAGGAGCTACAAACCATTCTTCACTAAGTCCACTAATTCTAATTCCGAAATCAGTACCATTCCGAGCCATGACTGTAACTAAAGTACTGGGTTCGATCCCATGAGCTGCATCCATTATTGCTTTGCATGCAGGCATAGAAAGGTTTAGGAAGAAATGTACATTCCCACCTATAAAAGTGAGAACATTATTAATTAATTTCTTGTCAAGATCAGTTGATAGCAATCTGGATGCCAATTCATTTTGTAAAAGAGATGTGCCAGCAACGTTACGGTTGTGTCCCTCATCACCCATCAATAAAGCCTTAGCAGTTATGGTTTTAAGATTGATGGGTTCATCTACACGAAGTGCATCTCTCAAACTTGGAGCAAGGATTTGTTCCATCCATTTGAGTCTTTTAATAACTGATTCATCAAATGCTCCAAAGCGTAGTACTTTTCCGAGCCCCTCATTCAATGTACAATATGCAAAATTACCGTATTCCTTATTTTCAATTTCCCAAACCCACATTGAAGGTGAGACCACCCCAGCCATTGGACCAACTGCTTGATGATGATGACAAGGAGAAAACTCAATTTTACCACTTGCTGCAACTTCTCTAGCTTCATTCGGAGACTCTGCTAACCCCTCGTAAATTAAAGCTCCCATCACTGCGCCTTGAACGGGACCACACATGCGGTCCCAAGTTATTGGGGGACCTGCATGCAATATCATGTTTTCATGCATACTTGGAATTTGACCCAAGGCTTTTTTCACAGCGACGAGTGTTGGCTGGCTAGATAGGACTCTGGAAATTGCACGGTTATTTGCTTCCTCTACCTCTGTTTTTTCGACACGGTCCAATAAAGCCGCTAGTTCTGGATCTCCCCCTGCTGGAGGACGCCAATCAACATGTAGTGCTTCCACTCCCTGCTGGATCAGTGTTTCATAAAAAGACTCTAATCCAATATTAACGACTTTTAGCGGAACGCCAAGGATTTCCTTCGAACCTGTCATTACGGTCACTCTCCGAAAAACGTTGTTTCTATTCTCCTTCTTGAAGCAATAAGGGATGCCATTCGAGCTGCTTGAGCATTGCTGGGCATAAGTATAACCCCAGCGTCCATTAACGCAGTTTTTTGCCTTTCAAGATTCTGTGGATCGCTTGAGGTTCCACAAACGGAAGCAACTACTGGTAAACCACGACCGGATTTCTCCACAATGGTTTTAACCTCTTTGATTGTATTAGCTAGTTCAACTCCTGGATCTGGATGTGCTCCAAAACCTAGAACTACATCAAATAATAAGACAGCAGTCTCTTCATCCTTACTTTCTTGCAACAGTCTATTAATCATAAGGCGAGGGTCAATCATAGGATGTGCTCGCCCAACCGTAAACTCATCTTCACCCATGTCAACAACAGTATGCCCTTCACTTTGTCTGGAGTCTTTGAGTTGAAGAGCAGGGTTTGAACTAACATTCGATTTTACAACACCAAGAACTTTAGACAATATCCATTGAGCCTCATAACAGAATGTTCCTCCAGCAAAAACCCCACGGACATATTTTTGGGAGGAAACAAGTGATTTTGAAGCATGATGAGCAAGAGAAATGATGATATCCTTTGGTTCAGTGAAGATTGTGGGATGAGGAGATTTACCTTCTAATAAAGCTATAGCCATGTAAGCAGCGTCTTCTAAAGTTAGTGTGGGATAAATGTTAGATCCATGAAGAGCTTTAGGATCGGTTGCCAAAAAATTTACCACAACAGGTTTTGTTACCTCTTCTAAGCGTTTTAATACCTTCTTCGCAATTGATTCAGCTGGGGGCTTTGATATTATAACTAGGATCTTCGTTTTAGGATCTTTATCAAGAAGAGAAATAGCTTGGAGCATTGTTCGTCCCTCTACAGCTTCAGTGAGATCATGGCTACCTGTACCTATTGCTTGTGAAATACCAACTTCGGAGAGTAGAGATGTTACTTGCTGAAGACCAGTTCCAGAAGCCCCTATTACACCAACGGGGCCTTGTGGTATAACATTGGCAAATCCTAATGCAACATTATTAATAATGGCGGTACCACAATCAGGACCCATTAGAAGCAATCCTTTTTCATCAGCTAATGTTTTGAGTTCGACTTCTGCATTGATTGGAACATTATCACTGAAGAGAAAAACATGCATTCCTGAATTTAAGGCTTTTCGAGCCTCTCTAGCAGCAAAAGGTCCTGCAACAGAGATTATGGCGAGGTTTAACTCAGGGTTGCGTTGTAAAGCAGCTTGCATTGTTTTAGGAAGGACATGAGATGATTTTAATTCTGTAGTAGTTGCTGCCAATAATGAATAGGTCTTTTGGATTGCAGCATCAGCTGCATCTTCGGTGGCTGCAGCAATGGCAATTACTAAGTCGTTGGGGCGAGCATCTGCTATTTCATTTATATATAACCCCACATCCTTTAACAAACGCAAATTGTTCTCAGTTGCCATTACAACACTTGCTTGATCGATATTCGGCATTTCCTCAAGCTCACGGGAAATTTTCATTAATACTATTGAATCCCGATAATTATTGGGTTCAATTACGTATTTTAGCAAAATTTAATCACCATCATTTCTCAAAAAAGCATTTATGCCGTATTTTATTCTATTGAGCCAAATAAAAAGGTTCTTTAGACGAATTGGGCATTTTTGCGTCTTTTCTAGATTTCATAAACAAGATAAGGGGGTATTTAAGGATCTTATAAACGATGTTGCCTTGTTAGCAGCTTCTGCTAATTCTTGAATGAAGGTATGTATATGCAGCTACTTATTCAAAATGCGGTTATACGAAATAGCAATGATTTAATGGATCTTGCAATTGATGGAGGAAAGATTACCGCTATAACAGCGGCAGGAGAAAAATATAGACCTGGAGATTTCGAAGAGAGCATTGATTGTGAGGGATCGTTGGTTACTGAAAGCTTTGCAAGTCCCCATATTCACTTAGATAAGACTTTAATAGGAGAGCACATTGAGAATGTCTCAGGGACTTTGTGGGAAGCGATTCAAAAAACATGGGACTACAAGCGAAAGTATACAACTGAAGAAATATTCGGACGAGCATCTAGAATCATTGATGATCAAATAAAGTTTGGTGTGACTAAATTTCGCACACATATTGATGTTGATTCTATTGGGACCTTGAAACCCCTTGAAGGACTGCTAGAGACAAAAAAAAGGTATGGGGATTTAATTGATCTACAGATTGTGGCTTTCCCACAAGAGGGGATCCTCAAGGATGAAGGGACAAAAGAAAAACTGATTAAAGCAATAGAGCTAGGCGCTGATGTTCTTGGCGGGATGCCACATAATGAAATGACTGAAATGGATAGTATCGAGCATGTAAAAATACTATTTGACATTGCGGAACAATTTAAGGTGCCTATTGACGCACATGTAGATGAAACCGATGACCCCTATTCGAGAACGCTGGAATATGTTGCTGCTGAAACAATTCGGCGTAAATTTCCCTATAGTGTTACCGCAGATCACACTTGTGCCTTAGGCGCATATAACGATTATCACGCAGCTCGGGTCATAGCCCTTGTGAAAGAAGCCAAGATGAATATGGTTACTAATCCCCCCACAAATATGGTCCTTCAAGGTAGATTAGATACGCTGGCCCAACGAGTTGGAATTACCAGAGTCAAAGAATTGCTGGCAGCTGAAGTTAATGTTACAATAGGACAAGACTGTATTATGGATCCATACTACCCTTTCGGAAAGGGAGATATGCTTGAAGTAGCATTATTAACAGGGCATGCAGCGAAAATGACCTTACCAAAAGATATAGAGACTTTATACGACTTTATTACAATAAATGCTTTTCAAACAATGGATCTTGAGAATTATGAGATAAAAATAGGAAATAAGGCCGATCTAGTCATTTTACATGGTGTAAATGATGTTTGGAAAGCTATTCGACTTCAGCCACCTGGTCGAACGACAATTCGTTCAGGAAAGGTAATTTCAACTACTTCTTTCATTCATGAAAAACAATATTCAGTTTAATTCTATATAGAATAGATTAATTATATTACATGAGAAGTTTTATAGTAAGTAAATGAAAAAAAGAACTAAATTTAGAGAATCACTATCTGGAAGTGGCTCAAATAGGAATTAAGGTTAATGAATTAAGTGTAGATGAACTACGTGCTCTTATCTCAGAAACTGTTAGAGATACTATGGAAGATCTAATTGAAGATTTTTTAGCTTTATCAAGTGAAGAATACCTTAGTTCAATCCAAGAGGCAAGGAAGGATTATAAGAAAGGTCGAGTGAAAAAACTTGACGAACTCTTCTAGATACAGTATAGTTCTTACCCATAGAGCTTTAAAAGACTTTAACAACTTAGAGAAAACACAAAAAAAAATGATTGTTATAAAACTGAAAGAATTTACAGATGAACCTCTAAAATATGCTCGAAAATTAACCAACCCGAAGATAGGTACTTATCGATTTAGGATTGGTGAATATAGAGTTATTTATGATATTGATGATAACAAAATAGTCATTTTAAGAATTGGGCATAGAAAAAGCATTTATAGATAATTATCAGGATAAGTATCTATTTTTAAAAAATTAATTAAGAGTTGTACTACAATTGGTGATGAAAATACAGTTCAGAATGATTGATTTGACCCAAAGACTTAGTGTGCACACACCACCATGGCCGTCATATATGCCTTTACAGATTGTTTATTTTAAACGAATTGCAGGAGCCCATATGGGACAAGGAGCAAACGGGCAAATAATTAAAACTAGTAATCACGTCGGAACCCATATTGATGGCGAAATCCATTTTTTTGCAGCAGGACGCACAATTGGAGAGATGACATTAGAAGAATTTTGTGGACCAGGTGTTGTGGTAGATATTTCAGATGCTGTAGATGACTATGATTTATACTCCCCAGAGATGTTACAGGAGAGAGCAGAGATCAAGAAGGGAGATATCTTGATAATCAAGACAGGGTTTCAACGTTATGCATGGGATCAACCTCAATCCGATGAACTCAGGTATTTCTGTAAACATCCTGGGCCAAATGCTGACTTCCCTCAATGGTGTATAGATATGGAATTCAAATGGATCGGAGTAGATTGTGGCTCCGCAGATCATCCAATGAATACTATTATTCGCGATTGGCACCCAAAATTATTCAAAGAAGCGGAGCAGATACTGATAAATAAATATAAAGTAAAGGAATGGGATGAAATGTTCCCTCCTTCCAAGTTTTATCAAATTATGCACATAGATTTATTTCCTAAAGGAGTAATTCATGCAGAGAATCTATGGGTACCCAATGAACCAGCTATTATTAATAAACGCGTATGGATTGGATGCTTCCCTCTGAAAGGCATAGAGTTAGAATCCTCAATGTGCCGGATCGTTGCTTTTCCAGATATTCCTTTAGAGTAACTTTACTGTATCTCTCCTCATTTCGACTTGTATGGTTATCAGGTGAAGTCCAATTGGCTCGAATTGTTGCAGATCATAAGTTATGCACAGGTTGTATGGCTTGTTTGCTTGCATGTTCTTTTGAGCACTACGAGGTTAATAATCCTAAACGTGCACGTTTGTATGTTCTACGAAATACTCGTTCTAGTCAAAATAAGGTCTTTACTTGCCGACAATGCAAGAAAGCCCCATGCGAAAAGGCTTGTCCGGAGAATGCTATCAATAAAAACTCGAAAGGGGTACTCATTGTAGATTGGGATCTTTGCACAGGTTGTAACCTGTGTGTGGAGGCCTGCTCTCTCGAAGCAATGTTTATTGACCCTCTTACTGAAAAAGCTATTAAATGTGATCTTTGTGGAGATAACGAACCCCAATGCATTGCAGAATGTCCAACTAATGCGTTATTCATCAAAGGAAACTAACAACTCTTAAGGTAAAGGCAGAAATTAATGGCTAATTCTAAAATACTATTTACAGTGAGTTTCCAAATTTAACAATATTAAATAACATAGCTGAGAAAAAGGTTCACAATTACTAGCAGTAGTTACAACTATGTTTAAGGAGTGTGAATTAATGAAAAATAAGATAATTTGTTTAATAATTGGGTTATTTCTCTTGGCACCTGTAATGACCAGTGGAACAAGTAGTTTTGCCGCAGGAGATGAAACAGGATCTTGGAATTATGGTAATCAAGATGATATAACGGCTCATAAGGGACAGTCATTTATACAAGGCCAAACCAGTATAGATATCGTAGAAATCAATTTTTTCGGTGATACTACAGGAGATGTAACATTATTTCTAGCCAATGACTTTGATGGCAATGCTCCAACAGGGGGTGAAATCGAAGCCCAAACATCAATTAGCAAGACTGGCGGTAGTGGGTGGTATACTTTTACTTTCTCGACAAATGTTACCATCTCAGCATCGAGCACTTATTGGATTGTGTTAAACTCTACTGCAGATATCCGTTGGTATGCCTCTAGCACCGATCCATATGCTGACGGACAATACTATGGATTGCCAATTTTCGATTGTGGATTTCGAACGTTCTGTAACGACGTTTATTTCCCCGAATTTGATGCGCCTGTGTTGCTTATAGTCTTGTTAAGTGCAATTGTAGGGGGAATAGTCCTAAGAAACAGACATAAGCAGTAATAGAGAAAGAGAGCTAATTCTGATTTAATAAGATACATCAACAAATTCTTTCCTTTTTTTTCATAATTTAGAATTTTCACTGAAGAATTTCTCGTAGAAATCTAGGGATTCAGGATTCGATAAAGCCCCCTCGATTCGTTATTTTCCGACCATTAGCAATGTTCATTGACCCTGTTACCGAAAAGGCTATCAAATGTGACCTCTGCGGAGACAACAAGCCCCAATGCATTGAAAGCTGTCTTACTGGTGCTTTGAGTGTTAAGGGAAAATGAACTGACAATCTCTTTTTTTTGGTATTATGCAAAGACAGTTTTGTAGAGTTTTTCAAAGTCAGCAGCGGGGTAAGTAACTCGGCTATGTTTGACTCCAAGGTCTACAAATAACTCAGCCATTTTAATCGCAGTTTTCAATGGATTGACAATTGGTAGACCCACGGTCTGCTCAACAATATCATCAACCAACAAAAATGCGATTGACATACACCCAAGAACAACACAACCTGCTCCCTTTTTTTTGGCTAATTCGATACTTTTACCCATTTGTTCGGTAACAACATCTTTGTTTTGCCCCCACATCTCAGCAATCGGAATGTGTACAAATTCTACAGAAGCCATTCGTGCTTCTAGACCCATTTCTCTTAAATGAGACCGTGTTTGGTCACTAGATGCCGTACCCGCTTGCAAAGGAGAAAGGATACTGAAACGATCGGAAATTAAACAAGCCAAATGATAAGAAGATTCAGCTGGACCAATTACAGGAATGTCAAGTAATTCTCGGGCTGATCGTAGTCCAGGATCTCCCGCGCAGCCAATGATGATTGCATCATATTTCTTTTCTTTGCGAATTTCCAGCAGCTTCCGCAACATCGGACCAATGGCCATGTGTTCCTCAATGGTGGATTCAATCGATAAGGGTCCTTCACCGACTTCCATTACAGTGACATTAGTTCCAGTTCTTGCGATAGAATTTGCAATCTCAGTTCGTCGTTTAACCTCTTCCTCTGGCATTCCTGCTCCAGGCATGAGATATAAAAGTTCCATATACTTACCTCGTTTTACTTTAATTTGTCTTTTTAGTCGAATAGTTGAAGAAAGGAACAATTGTTAGGACTAAAGATGTGAGTTATCAAGTTTTTATTGTTCCTATTTTAACTGGCTAACAATCTTTTCATAGAAATCTAGCGATTCGGGATTAGTCAAAGCTCCTCTATTCGTAACTGGTTTTCCATGTAGAATTTTCATAACAGCGATTTCCACTTTCTTCCCGCTAAATGTATAGGGAATATCGGGGGCTTCATGGATCAGAGCAGGCACATGCCTTGGAGAAGCTTTGGAACGCAATTCTGTTCTAATCTTCTTTTTCAATTCTTCTGTCAAGCGGTGTCCAGGGGTAAGTTTAACAAAAAGAATAATTCGCTGATCACCTTTCCAACTCTGACCTATAGCCAAGCTATCAGCTATCTCTGGAATTAAATCCTCAACAACGTTATAGATTTCAGCAGTACCTATTCGTACCCCTGAAGGTTTTAGAAGAGCATCAGAACGACCGTAGAAAGTTAAGCCGCCTGTATCACTATGATAAACGACATAATCGCCATGTCGCCAAACATTCTTGCCCATAGAGCGATAAAAGTCAAAATAAGCGCTCTTGTACCTCTCATTCTCAGGGTCATTCCAGAAATACAGAGGTTGAGACGGAAAAGGAGCTTCACAAACGAGTTCGCCTTGTTGGTCAAATACAGGTTCACCATTTTCATTATATGCTTTAACCTTCATTCCTAAAGCAGGGGCTTGTACTTGACCTGCATAGACCGAAATAGCTGGAGTGCCAGACGCAAAAGTCCCATTAAGGTCAGTTCCTCCTGATATTGAATTGAACCACAAATCCTGTTTAACATGCTTGTAAATCCATTCAAAGCCATCTGCTGAGAGGGGGGAGCCCGTTTGAGAGATTTGGTGAAGTGTTGAGAGATCAAACTCCTTACCAGGCTTAGCTCCGATATTTCGAAGATAGTAAATATAACTAGCACCACAGCCAAAAATAGTCAACCGCTCATCCTGAATTATTTTCCAGATCGTCCGCCAATCGGGATGACTGGGATTGCCCTCATATAAGAGTATAGTAGAGGAGACAGCGAGAGAGCCTACTAGGAAGTTGAACATCATCCAGCTAGCAGTTGTGAGGTAGTTGAAACGATCTTCTCGTTTTAAGTCTGTATGTATCATTAAGTCCTTTAATTGATTTAGGAGAATTCCTCCAACCCCTTGCACCATCGATTTGGGCTTCCCTGTGGTTCCCGAGGAAAACATGATATAGACCGGTTGGTCAAAAGGCACTTGTTCGAAGATGATTTCATATTCCTTTTTGGGAGCTAAGAACTCCTGAAAATGTACCGCGTTCGGAATAGCTGTGATTTCTGGTTGTTCGGATATATAAGGAACAACTATCACTTTTTCTAATGAAGGAATCCCTTTGGTTATTGTTTCGACTTTTGATAATATATCAAACTTTTTGCCTTTGTAGAGATAGCCATCGGCTGTAAATAGAACTTTAGGCGCAATTTGACCTAAACGATCAAGAACAGCAGCTGTACCAAGTTCTGAACCACAAGAAGCCCAAGTAGCACCAATACTCGTTGTAGAAAGCATTGCAACTACTGATTCAATAATATTTGGAGTGTAGGCGACTATTCTGTCTCCTTTTTGGACACCAATGTCACGTAGAGCTTTTGCAAGACGCGAAACTTTGGCATAGAGTTTCTTATATGTGATTCGACGCGAAACTTCGGTTTCGTTTCTAGATATGATAGCCAAATGGTCATCGCGATATCTCAATAAATTCTCAGCATAATTTAGTTGTGCACCAGGGAACCATTTAGTTTTGGGGAAAACTGACAAGTCTTCGACGACTTTCTCATATTTCTGTGAAGCTATTACCTCGCCAAAATCCCACATTGCTGCCCAAAAGTTGGAAATATTTTCTATAGACCAATCATATAGGTCAAAATAAGATTTTAAGTCAAGATCATATTTCTTATTAACAAAAGTGATTAATTTAGCTGCGTTAGATTGATTTATCTGATCTTCGGTTGGTTTCCAAAGCAACTTTGACAATTATTAACCTCCTAAGATTATTTTTGATGCATAGATATTAACTCTTAGTAAATTAGCAGGAAGATTGATTAGCAGGGTACACACTCCAGTTTACTATTCCATGCTTTTTTCAGGCTTTGTTTCTGTAGAAGTACCAATAAGCTCATCTAAATCGCGAGTAGGTTGATTTAAATAGAATTTCTCATTTAGTTCTTCTGTAAAGTGTGCGCTTTTTTCCTTATTTGGGATTCGAGCTATCAATTGTAGGGGAGAATAAAATATTATATCAGTCACTTTTCCAGTTATAGGATCAATATAGATGTCATTTTTTTGCGGATTTCGTAAACACCAGAATTCTAAGATATCACAACAGGGAGCATATTTTTTTATTGAATCGCTAAGACTGGCACCGTTCAATTTAGCGTCGGCAATAATCCTTAATTTTGCATCAGCAATAATTCTGGTATATATAATATCCGGTTTCCCCCAAACATGAGGTTTTTGGAATGTAGCAGTAGGATCTAATTCTTTAACAATCTGTTCACAATAGTTTTCCCATTCTTTCGAGTCCTTGCTTAGCAGATTGATTCCTGCAATAAAACTATCTATACTAATATTTAGTTCTTTTATGAGTAGATTGGGGTCTTCTCCTTGTTCATATCTAGTTAGGTATTCATCGGGAATAATTTTCTGATATATTCCTTTAGGATTGTCTGAGTCTCTTCTCTCTATTCCCGTTGATTGGTCAAGAATTCGGGAAAGGGTTTGATGTGTTATTCCGATCTCTGCTGCTAAAGCTCTAATACTTTCACCATTATTATATCTTTCACCATAGTTGTCTAGAATATGATCATAGTCATAACGTTGGGTATATCGTTGGAATTCAATATTCATACCGAGTTTTACTTTCGCCCAAAAGGATAGATTGGTTCGCTGAATTCCCTTCCTTTTGGCTATTTTACGCAAGGATAACTGGTTTTTTTCATCCTCATGGAGTTGTCTAAACTCCTTCTCGGTAATCTTCGCTTCCACTTTCTCGGCAATTTTGGCAATATATTCGTCAATAGTACAATTAGATTTTTTTAATCTTTGTAGATGATGTTTGTCAAACTTCTGGAGGCGAGGATCGGTCAGATCGAGGTCACTTTCACGCGAACCTTCGATAATTGGATTAGTGTCAACCCCAAGTTTTACTCTCGCCCAAAAGGATAAATTATTAGGATGAATTCCATACATTTTTGCTATTTTGTATAATGGAACTCGGTTTTTCTCGTCCTCATAGAGTTGTCTAAACTCCTCCTCGGTAATTTTCCCTTCCACTTTCTTGGCAACTTTGGTGATATATTCTTCAATAGTGTAGCTCGACTGTTTTAATTCAAAAAGATGATACTTGTCAAACTTCTGAAGGCGAGAGTCGGTCAGATCGAGATCACCTTCACGCGAGCCTCTCTTTCCCGATTGAATTTCAATCCTAAGTTTTACTCTCGCCCAAAAGGATAAATTACTGGGATGAATTCCCTTTCTTTTCGCTATTTCACGCAAGGATAACTGGTTGTTTTCATCTTCACGGAGCTGCCTAAACTCCTGTTCGGTAATCTTCGTCTCCACTTCCTCAGCAATTTTGGTGATATATTCGTCAATAGTGTAACTTGATTTTATTAATCTTTGTAGATGACGTTTGTCAAACTTCTGGAGACAAGGATCGGTCAGATCGAGATCACCTTCACGCGAGCCTCTCTTTCCCGATTGAATTTCAATCCCAAGTTTTACTCTCGCCCAAAAAGACAAATTACTGGGATGAATTCCCTTCCTTTTTGCAATTTTGTGTAAAGCTACTCGGGTTTTTTCGTCCTCACGGAGCTGTCTAAACTCTTCCTCGGTAATCTTCGCTTCCACTTTCTCAACAACTTTGGCGATATATTCGTCAATAGTGTATCTTGATCTTTTTAATTCTCGTAGATGATACTTGTCAAACTTCTGGAGGCGAGGGTCGATCAGATCAAGATCGCCTTCCCGAGAGCCTTTTTTCCAAATTTTCCTTCTTTTTACGGGGATTTTTACATAAATTCGCGTGTCTAACTTATTTGTCTTAGTTACGTTACTTTTAACATCTAATTGAACGTCTTGTTTGCCCTCTGGAAGAGAAGCCTTATCATCAGGGAAATCGACATATAATTTACTTTGTTTAGCTTTGGCTAATAACTTATTTGTTTCACTATGGCTTTTACACCGCAGATTTGCAGAGTGACTTTTCGTTTTCTTCTTTTTCGCCATTTGCTCATCTCCCAAAGGCTCTGTAGTACATCTGTTTTTTAAAGACCTTTGCTTCCCGAATCTTATTCACTCGAATCTCAAAACCTTCTTCAATGACATCACCTTGATCATTGGTCTTATAACACCACCGTAACCAGTTTGAAAAGGGTTGTACCTTTTTTTTCGTCTTGGTCTTCCTATCATAGACTATGATGGTGTGAGGTATTAATTCCAGCTCCTCAAAGGTTATAAACTCGCACTCAACAATTTTTTGGAGCAATTCAAGGCTTGCATAGATGGGATCACCATTCCACCGCTTAATATAATCGTGGCGCAATTGGTCGGCCGGATGACTAAAATAATGATCAATTTTCCACGCCAACTCGTGTTCTAATCCCTGTGCCTTGATTTCATTCCCTTCTGACTGGAATTCTGCTATCTTTTTCTTTAATTCTTTTATTTCCTCTCTTAATCGTATCTTAGCTTGAACTAAGGGGTTTAATTTGGTGATTTCGTTCAAAATCTGTTCTTTGTCTTCATTGGATAGATTAGAAGAACGATATAGTTTTTCTAAGGCGCGTAACCGCTCTCGTCCAAAAGGTGGCAGTGGGGGAGACCAAGCATGTCTTTTCTGTAGAGCTTTACGGAGCTTTTTTTCGGACACATTCCCAAGATGGATAATCGTAACAGATGCTTCTTTCATGACATCACTTTCACGGATTGTTGGCACCGTACCTAGCTGTAGTCAAGCCAAGTCAAAAACTTCTAAATCAGGAAGAGGATCACAGTCAAATAACTTGCTATCTCCTCACCTCGAAGAGGGAAGTAGCGAAAAACAAGACATTCCTGACTTTTTAACCCGCTTTCCGCAAAATAATCGGGTGGACAGAGGTAGAGGATCGCTCTTGGGACGTACCCACTCTGATTCTTGCCGACTGAAGGTTTTTTGTCAACTTCGGCTTGACACCTTGTGATATAGCCCGCATTCCACTAAACCAGCGGAGACCATATCCTCAGTCTACCAATTGCGAATAAGCTCCAGCTTTCCTAGCAGGAGAACAGGCTTTAGTGCTGTTCCTCTCTTATACACGCCCGCTCCTTCGGATGTACTTCGAGGACGCCGCTAAACAACTCGGAGAAAATTAAATATTTCCTTAAGGCGTTGTATCTGTTCTTTCTTGGGATTTATTTTTATCAATGAAATTTGATTTCAGCCTTCTCCTAATACACCTGATAAGAAGGGAATAATAAGTTGATTCCGGTTCACTTTTTGATTCTTCTAATTAATCACTATTCTTCTAGGAATTTATAAAAGAAAATATGTATGTATTTATTGAAGGAGTCGTAAATTATCCCTACCCATTTTAAAGAGTATCTTCTCGATGAGTTTCAACGGAAAGCACTTGAGCATTTAGACCAGAATGACTCTATTTTGGTGTGTGCGCCTACAGGAGCAGGAAAAACATTAATTGCCCAGTATAGTATCGAAAAGATATTAAAGGAAACTAATACTTCTAAAATTATCTATACGGCTCCATTAAAGGCGATTAGTAATCAAAAATATTTAGATTTTGTAGAAGAGTATGGAAAAGAATCAATAGGTCTCATAACTGGGGATATAAGTCTTAATCATCAAGCCCGTATTCTTATTATGACCACTGAAATTCTACGGAATATCCTTTATCAAAATCCTGTCGATCTAATTAACGTAAAATATGTTGTTTTTGATGAAGTGCATTATTTAAATGACCCTTATCGTGGCACAGTCTGGGAAGAATGTTTAATTTTACTTCTACCGAATATTCAGTTAATTCTACTAAGCGCCACAATTTCTAATGCCTCAGAATTGGCTGAATGGGTGTATCATATACGAAAAGATAAGATCCATGTCATTGTTGATACGAAGAGAAAAGTCCCGTTACGCCATTTTATTTTGGATGATAATGAATTAGTAGAACCACTGAACCACAATACAGACCGTTCATTACATCTTCCTGATTTTTATTATAATCCTCTCTTTGTATTGAGTGAATTACCTAAACATTTCTATCCCGTGCTTATATTCCTCTTCTCACGCAAAGGGTGTAAAGAAGCCGCTATTATGGTAGCGAATGATAGGGAAGAAAGCCTCTTAACCGAGAAAGAAAAGGAACGAATTTTGGAATATATTCAACTCTACAAGAGCACTATTACCCCTGATGATGAAGAACTATCCACTGTACAAGTGATGTTACGGTTAATTCCCCATGGCATAGCTTTTCATCATGCAGGACTATTACCTTCCCTTAAAAGTTTAGTGGAACAATTATTTAGTCAAAATCTAATCAAAACCCTCTTTACGACGGAAACTTTTGCGTTAGGGGTGAATTATCCTGCAAAAACGACCTTTTTTCCCTCTCTCGAAAAATGGGATGGGCAAGATTATCGAACATTGACATCTACCGAATTTATTCAAATGAGTGGACGGGCAGGGCGTCGTGGTATAGATACCGAAGGTTTTGTCATAGTTAATGGTGATGAAATCCCTCCTTGGGAATTTGATAAACTGATTGAATATCAACCCATGCCCGTACGAAGTCAATTTCGGATAGGTTACAATTTAGTAGTCAATTTACGATTAGATCCGGATCTTGATCCTTATATTGTATTAGAAAAATCCCTCTTGAACTATCAAACTAAAAAAACCCTCTTACACCGAAAAAAACAGATAAGTGCTGAACTGGAGAAGATAACCAATAAGCTCTTAGAAATCGAACGCACCTGTAATACTCCTAATGACCTCTCAAGAGAATTAATAACGAAGTATGGACAAATACATCAAGAATTAGATATGAAGAAGACCCAAAATTACCAATATAAGAAAAAATTACAATTGAAAGTTCAACAGATCATTATTAACGAGTATTGTAAACCAGGTCAGATCGTTTATACTTCAAAAGAAGGTTGGGGTGTGGGCGTGGGTGTGAGTAAGAGAAAAGCCTATGCAGTAACGATATATTCCCCAACTAACTCTAAAAAATTCATCAAACGGAATTTAGCCCATGTGGCTTATACGAAGATACTTCTTGAAGAGTGGGCTACCATTGATCAATATAATATTAGCGATTCTGAAGAACGTATATTTGAAACCTTTCTAGAAGAATTGAAGAATAATCCTCCTGAAAAATATAATTATCAGGTCATCCAGAAGACGATTAAAACACGCTTAGTTCAACAGAAAAAGGATAATCTGACGAGTAGAACTAAACAACTTCCCTGTGAAGGCTGTGCTAAGAAGAAGACTCATTTACAGTTATTTAATGAGCACCTTCAGAAAAGTACATTATTAGACAAATTAAACAAACAAAGTGAACTTAACAAGAAATCATTATACCACAAATTTACTCGTTTTGAAATTGTCCTGAAATCCCGCGGATACATCTCTGAAGATAACCAGCTCACAAGGAAAGGGGAGTTATTAACTTTAATCACTAATGAACATGATTTATTAATTATGGAATGGTTGTTACGACATAAAAAGCATAAGACTTTGGATATACATGAATGGAATGGTATTTTCAGTATCTTTGTTACGAATAAGAACAAGAATCAGACAGTCTATCTCCCAGGAGAGATCGAGGTAGTGGTTCGAGAAATAACGAGAATTCGATCAGCACTTATCAAACAAGAAAGAAAATTAGCTGTTCAGGGTGAAACACAGACAGAATGGACGTTAAGTATGTTTGAAGAGATTCAGAATTGGAGTCGAGGAGTCTCCTTAGATCGAATACAACTTCTATCCCCGCACTCAGAAGGGGAAATCTTAAGCATAATTCGACGACAAATCAACCTATATCAACAACTTCTCCCACTTCAAAAAGAAATGCCTTTTCCATTTGATATTAAACAAGCCATTCAGCATTTAAAACGAGGAGAAGCATGGGTGCGTCCGCCTAAAAGATGGAAAGAAAAGAAAAAGAACTGACCTATATAAGTGAGGTTTGAAGTTTTTGTTAACCATCAATAAAACAGAAAAAGAAGTCATTCCTGAGTTTGTAAAAAACAATAAGGTTCTTGCTTCTTATTGGCATAATGTAAAAGATTCATGGCCTGTTTATGAAGTTATAAAAGGTGCGTATCTGCCCAAACAAATCCTTGCGTGGTTTAATCAAAAACGACAGCAAGAACGAATTTTGGAAGGTGAAACCGGCTATTGGGAAACAATTCAATCTCTAGAGATTTATGCGGATCAGAAGTTTAATAATCGCGATGACGCTTTGGATTATGCCTTTACACATGCTAAAAAGGAAGAGTATGCGATAGCTGTAAAGTTTAAGGTTATTGATTGGAAAAAACATGGTAAAGAATTAGAACCAAAACAACTTCAGTTATTTAAAGAGATTGAAAACCTCAAAGCGTTATTAATTGAAGCTCTCGAAGTCTTCACAGAAAAAACAGAACATATACTGTTTTTAACCTGTGAAACCTGTACTTCCGAATTGAATCTTGATTATCTTCACTCTTCAGAATATTTTTATTTTCGTGAAATTTTTTTGAAACCTTACCGTCCAGAAAATATGCATAAAGGCGGGGGTTGTAGCCGATATAGTATCCTTAGTGAATTCGAATGGTCTAATCTAAAGTATTATTCTTGTCCATTGTGTGATGAATTCCTTTATCCTCAAGAAACAAATGTGTTAATCCATCAAACAAGTGACTTAGTTGTGAAACTTTACCAAGAAATCCAAGCAATGAAGAAAACTTTAGAAAGTGACTTACCGGGGGAATTTAATTGGGTGGTCGCATTTTGGGCAATAGATATTGAAGAATAATTTAAGGAGAATTGCTAAATGGGTGCTAAAGCTGTTTATAAGAAATTTCCTGGAAACTACACAAAAAAACAAATCAATTCATGGTTTAAGCAACAGAAAGCGAAAGATCAACGAGCACACGGCATAATGCATGATAAAAACCCCTATAAAGGCGATTGGCAAACTATTGATCACATCCATTTTCATCCTGAACCTCTTTTTTATGGTTTTGATGAAGCATTAGAGTATGCTCTCGATAATGCCGAAAAGTGGGTTTATGCAATCGCGGTCAGATATGAAGAACGTGATCCTCAAATATTAGAAAAAGGATTAGCCGAGATACGAATGAAGTTGGAAAAGGAAAGAGCTAGGTTAAAGGCTGTATTTATGGAAGGGAACCATGAAATCCAACAGTTCTCCACTGAAAACAGTCATCTCCAATGTAAAAATTGTCATTCCAAGCTAAGTACTCAATTTCTTAAAACAGGAGTATATTATAGACACTGCGATTTTAATTCTACCCTTTTTACATTTCTTGGAAGTACTGATATTTATTTGTGTCCACTCTGTAAGAAATTCCTCTATTCTGAGGAAAGAACCACTCAAATTCATGAAACCGGCAAAGAAATTCGGCAGATTGACAAAGAAATATCTGAAGAAAAGAGAATATTAGAAAGTAACAACCAAGGGGAAATTATGTGGTTGCTTGCAGGTTTGGCAGCAGAATGAAATCTCAATGCTGCTATAAAGTTGTTTTTGAATACTACAATTCATTTTCCAATTATGTGGTAGAGTTCTTGAACTTTAAATTATAATTAGCCTACAATGTAAATGAAGTTGATCTAAATCTTCGTTGAGATTGATCATTTTGTCAAATTCAAATTATAATGCTGATGGAATAGTATATGAGGTATATCGGGAAGGGGTTGAACTCTTTAAAACGGGTGCCATAGAAGAAGCCAGTGAGAAGTTCCATTCGCTTCTTCGCATTAATCCAAATTATCTTCCTGCTTTAATAGCAGTGGGGAATTGTCTTAGCCAACTGGGTGCCTATGATAAGGCCCTAGAATTCCTAGAAAGAGCATTGAGGATAGATAAGGATAATGATTTAGCATGGTATAATTTGAGTAAAATTCATTATGAACAGGGGAATTTAATTAAAGCAGAAACAGCACTCTTAAAATACCTTAATAATAATCAAAAGGATGCTAGGGCATGGATCGGGTTAGGTCAGATATACAAAGGACAAAATCAACCTGAAAAACTTCTAAACGCATTTGATACTGCTTTAGTCCATGGTAGTAATGATAGTTTAGTATTATATGAGATTGGAGAATATTATTATGAATTAGGCGAAATAGAGCGGGCTTTTAAGTTGATTCATAAAGCAGTTAGTATAAATCCTAAAGAAATTGCAGCAATGAGACTTTTTTTTCAGATTCAAGGGGATTTAGATGAATATAGAAGAAAAAATGCTTGGGAATCTCTTAACTTGCTAATGAATAATATTCATGAGGTTAACCTAGAACAAGTCGTCCAGTCAACATCTAATACAACCCAAATAATCAATAGTGAACCTAGTGTTGATAACTATTATAAAATTAGTAAGTGGCTAAAATTTGTGAGTCGAATAGCAGAATTTCGCAAGGATTTAGTATCACCTCTTGTAATAAAGGCTATTAAAGAATCTTATTTATACCTCCTAAAAACTGGTCCGCCACCTGAGTTATATAATGAAAATAAAATAATGAGTAAAATTCTTCATCTACTACCATCAACAATCACTCCTGAATTCCTATCCAAAATGAGGGATTTATTTTTTGAAGTAGAATCAGAAATTGAAATCATTGAAACTACTAGAGTAAGAGATAATCAGAAATCCTATTTTCCTGAAGCTACTCGGCGTAGTGAAGTGTTTGATGCAATTGTTAGTATTACTTCACAATTTCCGGATAAAATCACAGGGAAGGTATTGGAAGTGATTATTGATGCAATTCTGCCTAAATATCACGAATGGAAAAATGATTATTATGATTTAAATAACCCTACATCGTGTACTGCTCGGGATAAGTTTATTGTACTATTACCTACTAAACCCGAGCTAATAACAGAGGAGTTAATGGAAGTTATTATATTAGCAACAAAAAAGCAGGATAAATGGTCTTATCAATATGGAATTGCGTTAATTATTCAAGCGATTATAGTTTTTAAAATCCTTTTAACAGAAACTCCCAGTGACGTATCAAAAAATCAATTTCAATTGTTTAAAGCTTTGATTACGCACGCTTTCGAGTTTTCAAATGATGAAATGGGAAATAAAGCAAATAAGATAGACAATCTTAACTTTGAAGAAGTACTCGTTTTAGCTGATAGAATAATCGCCAATAGGTTTGATTTCGTAGATGTAGAAGCATGGAATTATGGAGCAGATATGTTTGAACGTAGATTATTAGAAATCGTTACATTGACCAATCTATATCAAAAACATCCTGACTTAATCACTACATCATCAGTTCTATATATTGAAGAAGAACTAGCTGAACAACACTTTCGCCGTGCAAAATATGCACTACAGTATCTCCAAGTAATTTGTAAACAAAAACCCGAATTAATTACCCCATCAACGTTACGTTATTGTGAGGCCATTATGACTAATGAACGAACCTTTGGAGATACCTTAATACAAGTATTCATTTTATTTCAACAACTTCTTGAAGGGCAACCAGTTTTATTACCTGAATCTCTGAAATTAATTACGAAACAATCGGTAAATAAGACGGAAAAAGAGTTAAGTAAATTAGTTAAAGAATATCTGAACCAGATTATTAAAGAATAAGAGCAATAAAATATTTCACAGAACCAGTTGGGGATTAATGTGCAATATCGTGAATTTATATTAGAAAATAATTAACCCATAGTGCTTAAATGAAAAGGAGCTGGAAGAACCATGGAATTTGTTTCACGAGCCACGCCGTTGTACGAATTCTTACGGTATTGTAACAATACTAGCATGGAAAGAAGAGTACTTGATTGTGGAGCTGGTGGAAGAGAACCACCGTTATATTTGTTTTATCAATATGGCTATAAAACTTTCGGAATAGATATTAGCAAGAATGCAATCAAGAATGCCGAAGATTTTTGTAAAAAAAATAATCTGAATGTGGATTTAAACATCAAACTTGGTGATATGAGAAAAATGGAGTTTGATGAGGGGAGTTTTCCCTTTATATATTCCTATAATACTATCATGCATCTGTCCAAAAAAGACATCCAGAAAGCCATGAAAGAAATGGAAAGGGTTCTAGAAATCAATGGATTAATTTACGTTAATTTTGGCTCAGAAGATTCAGAAATTGGTGATAGAGGGGAGAAAATAGGGGAAGGAGAGTATGCGCTGCCTATTGGGGGTAATGAAACAGCTCTTCATTCATTTCATACAGATGACGAGGCTGACGTATATTTTGGAAATTTTGAGCTCCTTCATAAAGATAAGAGCATGCTCTATCGATATAAAAATGAAAAAATTAGTTTTATCTTGGGGGAAATCAATTATATTGGGAAAAAAACCAGATAAACCTACTGACAAATAAATATTTGATAGTCGGGACTGCATGGAAGTTTCCAGAGAAGTTTGCCCATTGCTATGTCTGTCTCGTTGTTCTATATGGACGTATAGTAGTTTTGTAGTAGTACGCATCGTAAACTAAAGTAAAGAAAAAAAGAAGGGTGAAAATATCTCATCCCAGTTTGTAGAGGGTGATACCAGCCCATAATTGCCAGGCGAGGGTTAGAATTAATCCAATAAATCCTAATAATAGGAACCCCATTATGACAACGAAGGGGGTGAAGATAGCATAAATACCTGCCACTATTGTCAGGTAGCCCAAACGATTGTCATAAATGTCCGTCTTCAGCATAATCCAACCAATAATGATGGACGCAACACTAAGGAGGATTAAGGCCATGATGGCGAAAACGTTTTGTAATTCAATGGCATATTCTGCCAAGACCAGGTAAGTTGCTTTCATATCACTGCTTGCAGAGGTGTACAGGTCACTTAACGGGAGCAGAGAGATGATTAGGGCGCGGGAGACAAAGAACATGATGACGGACGTCAACCACAACGAGGTGGCTATCAACATGTAGGACTTGTTAGCTTCCTTCAGAGAAAGATAGAGGCCCAGCACCCCGGGCATCAGCAGTAACTCTCCAATGATAGCCATTATAAAGAGCCCGACTGGAAAGACGGGATCGTCAAGGACTTCCTCTGCAGGGAGTGGAAGCGTTTGTTGCATACCAACTACTAATAGCACGAATATAATAAGAAACAAAGCAGATGTGAACAAGGAAAATCCGCTTGCTTTATACAAATTTTTCCAAGATTGATTGACATTCATCAGAAACACCAATTTGACATTATTGTTTACAGCATGTATAAATTTTCATAATTAGCATATAAATATTACGTTTGTATAACTTTATATATGCTGTGTATTCTAATTCGTTTGTATTATATAATTGATACAGAGGAAGTAAAATCAGTGACAAAGAAGCAAAAATTACGTGACAAAAAAAAAGAAAGGACTGGAATGGAAATCCTTTCAGTAACACATAGACTTCTGTTAGAAAACCAAATTAATGATGTCACAGTAGAGGATATCGCTGAAGAAGCATTTGTCAGTAGGAAGACGATATATAATTATTTTAAGAATAAGAATGATATTTTTTTGGGGTTAGGTGTACAGATACTTAAAGCTGCGAATGAATTCACTGAAAATAATTTTCCCACTCATTTAACAGGTAATGAACAGTTACTATTCTTCTGTGAAAATTCTTTCAAAGGGAGACATGAGATGCAAGCATTCTTTTCTATATTAGCACAGTTTTATAAGTACATTAGCGATAATGATATACCCATCGAAGAAATACATGAATTGGTCGCTGAAGATAAAGGAACTAGAAAATATGAAAAATTGGTTGATCATTTGGAAGAGCCCAACCTTATAAAATTCTACATAGAGTTGATTAAAAACGCCGAATTATGGATTAGAGCTGTTAGAAACGGAAAAAATGATGGTACAATCAAAAAAGAGTTAGAAGATGAACAAATTGTTAACCATCTTTATGTGATGATTTCTGGAATAGTTTATGGAATGAACTTAAATAAACCAACGTTAAAGAGAGTTGGTTTGAAAGAAGAAACGATCGTTAAAAATACCTTAGACTTGATTGCCATATTTTTAAAAAGCAAATAACTGAAAAAAAATAATTGGGAAACTGAATCTATCCTGCTGATTCAATACTTCTGACATTCCAATAGCTAAATGTAAATAATATGATCAAGAATATGTAAACTATGCTTGTTAAGGCTATATTCTCAATTGAGGTTAAATTGATTTCGATAGCCCAAATAGTATCTGTCAATAGTCCTATTAATAATGGAAAAGCAGTAAAAAGAGATATACTTTTTCGTTCAACTGGTTTTCTGTCAGCCCAGATTAATAGGACTGTCCAAGCTAGCATTAAGGAAGCACTGACCCCCCAAGCATATCTAGATTCCAAATCACTCGTAAACCTCACCAAATTTATTGGATCTAAACCAGAATATGACTCAATAAGCCATACAAGACCCATATTAATTGCGTAAATCGCATCTAATATAGCCCCAATCCAAAAACTAATTCTAAGTAAAAGAATCTTGTTTTTCTCTTCATTGTTATACTCAAATATGTTTTTTATAGCCAATTGCATCGTTTTTCACCTTTTTTTCATAATGGAATATTTCATAATGGAACATTTCACATTTGAACATTTCACAAAGATACCTTTATAAGTGTTCCGAATGGAACTATTCCACATGGAATAAATATTCTATTAATAGTGAAACCACCCAAAAAAAGCTATCAGGAGTGGCAAATGATCAGTCAAATAGAAGAC
This sequence comes from Candidatus Hodarchaeota archaeon, assembly GCA_016840025.1. Next base: position 14,980 of record JAEOTF010000013.1, on the reverse strand, counting down.
ATCTTTATTATCACAGTAGCGCGCCTTACACAACATATCGGGAATATTACACATGAAGAAAAGAAACTTGGCCGAAGGATCTTCATTATCAATCATATTGGCTCTAGGAACAAATGTAATATGACCGATGTTGTTGATAGCCTACAGTTACCAAAAAGCACCGCCACTAGGCAGGTTGACTACCTTGTTAAAAGAAACCTTGTTAATCGAACAATACCTTCTAATAATCGAAGAATTGTTGAATTAACTCTCACGGACGAGGGAAAAAAGATTTATCAATGGTTCCAAGAACATTTAACCAATACTATGACCGCTGTGCTTCAAGAATATTCAGAAAAAGAACTAAACATGATGATAAGCGTATTACCAAGGGTTATTGCTCATAGTGAAGTTTTTCTGAGAAAAACAGGTCACTGGAGATGATCATGTTCATTAATGGTCGAAGATAAAGGTCAAAAATTGTTAGTTAAACTATACTAAAAAGGTTAGGAGAAAAAGAGATAGGTTGGAAAACATTCGTGAGAAAGTTTTTTATTGTGAAGTATCTCTGATTTACGAGACTCAAATATGGGAAAGCTCTTCATTGTCAAAGTTGTCACATTAGGCGAAAGAGGAGTGGGAAAAACGGCACTTGTAGACCGTTTCGTTAATGATAAGTTTGAGAATAAATACAAACCCACGATCGGAATTGATCTTTTCCTTAAAACTATTTTCAAGGACGATGATCAAATACAACTCCAAATCTGGGACATCGGAGGGCATGATCAATTTCGAATTATACGAAAAAACTATCTTCGGGGAGCAGCGGGTGCTATCTTCGTACATGATCTGAGCCGACCCGATACCTTTGAAAAACTAAAGGATTGGCGTAATGAATTAGTTGATGTGATTGGCACCCAAATACCTTATATTATAATAGGAAACAAACTGGACTTGGTAGGAAGGGGGCATTCGCCCGTTGCCAATTTCCCACCTACTTTTCATGAAGACCTCTGTATTGCTAATACACTTCTAAGTGCAAAATGGGGTGGAGAGGTAATTGAAAATGCTTTCAAGTTACTTAGTAAAGCAGCTCTGGAAGAGAGTTGAGTTTTGGATTGAAAGAGACAGTTACACTTTAAAAATTGTTTCATGTAAATATTCTTAACAGGCAACTGCTCTAGAAAGATGTAAAGGTAGCTATTGCAAATCTAAATATCAAACCTTTACTAATGTTGTGAGTCTATAGGTGGCTTATAGATGGTTAAACAGGATTATTTCGCACAATATGAACATCTATCCGAAGCTCTTCAAGAAAGTATTGATAGAGATGAATATCTTATAGGAACGTATTATGTGGCTCTTCCTCCGCGGCTTGACGCGTGGATGCTGGCGCGTATGGCAGCTGAAGAACAAAGTACTGGCACTTGGGTACCTGTTCCCGAAAATACCCCTGAATTAAGGGCAAAGTTTACGGGTAAGGTCTTGGGTGTCTATGAAGTGCCCAATTATGAGTTTGAAATCCCGAAAAACGTAGAAGAACGGCAATATGTTATTCAGATTGGATTTCCTACGCGACTTATTACTGACCAAATCCCTATGATGCTCACTTCACTTATTGGTAACATTTCCATGGGTGGCAAACTCAAGCTTCTGGATATTACCTTCCCTAATAGTTGGTTAAAACATTTCAAAGGACCAAAATTCGGAATTGAAGGAATTAGGAAACTTCTCAAAGTTCCAGACCGACCATTAATAAATAACATGATTAAACCATGTTCAGGATACACAGCTGAAGTTGGAGCTAAATTATTCTACTATGCCGCACAAGGAGGGGTTGACTGTATCAAGGATGACGAGCTTATTGCTAACCCGCCTTACAATCGTATTGAAGACCGAGTTCCGCTTTATATGGAAATGAGGGACAAAGCAAAAGAGGAAACAGGAGAAGATACCCTCTACTGCTGTAATATTACCGATAGAGCCAGTAGAGTGAAAGACTTAGCCTTGAAAGTTCAGGATGCGGGTGGTAATTGCCTTATGATCAATTACTTGGTCTGTGGATTATCTGTCCTTCGTGATCTTGCAGAGGACCCCGAAATTAAACTACCGATTCTTTCTCATATGGACTTTGCGGGTGCGATCTATGAGTCTCATTTCTCAGGAGTATCCTCGTTCCTCGTGATGGGGAAATTTGCACGACTTGCAGGCTCCGACATCATTGTCTATGTTGCACCTTATGGGAAAGGACCGTTCCTAAAGGAAAGATATTTAGCGATAGCAAAGGCAACTCGTTATCGTTTTGGTGAATTAAAACCTACATTTCCGATGCCTTCGGGAGGAATAACACCAGGGATGGTTCCTGAAGTTATGGGAGACTTAGGCTGGGATGTTATGATAGGTACAGGTGGGGGTATCCATGCTCATCCTGATGGACCCAAGGCGGGCGGAATTGCGTTCCGTCAAGCCATTGACATCTGTATGAAAGATTTAGAAGAAGCTTCGGAAGATTTTGAAGACTATGTTGATGATCGGGAAGACGAGTACCCAGAGTTAAAGAAAGCCCTAGAAGAATGGGGAACCCGGACAACCAAAATCATCTAGTAAAGGAGGTAAAATAATGGTCTCACCAGATCTATTACGAAAATTATATGTAAAGAAGAGTTTGAAGAACGTAGAAGGCGGATTTGAGTTTATGCTCTCCAATCCACTCTCTGATGCTACGATTATTAAGCCAGGTAAAATTACCTTGGGCGATGAAAAGTTTAAGGATTTTACCGTATTCATTGGAGATAAAGAACTAAACAATTCCGATATTTCTAAGACTAATCCGTTCTCTTTTGCTGTTAAAGCAGAGGTCACACTACGAATTCCACGAGGTACCCCTTTACCAGTGGAAAAACACGCTATCAAACTCGATTTTTTGACAGAAGAATACGGAGAACTCAAATTCAAGGTAAAAGACAGAATTAGAGAATAAAACTATTGTCTAGGACTGTAGCCATTTTTTTCATTATTCCCTTTGTACTCCTATCCTCTTTTTTTCTTTTTTTCTTGATTTTTGACTTTTGTGTTATTATTGTATGTAGTTGAACCAAAAAAATGAAGAGTTTATTTTATATTAAATGATAGACTTGGTTCCTAAATGCCCCTAAAGATGAATGAAACTAAAGAGAAAAGGAATTACTATTTCCAATATCATTAAGGGGGGTGTTTTTCGTTGCCAGACCAAAGGCAACAGGATTTAACCGCTATTTCCGACACTTTACAGCTTAAAATTTTAAGGGAACTAACTTATAGTCTAAATAAGGCAACAGATTTAACCTCGTATCTAAAGCAATCTTTGGAAAAAGTGGTTGACTTTCTCAGGATGGATATAGCCGCTATCTACCTGGTTATAGAAAAACATAAACTCAAAAGAATACATGCCACGGGATATCCGGTTAAATATTCTGAACACATGAGAATTACTGAAACAAAACAACATCCTTTCTGGGATGATGTAAGTAGGGGTGAAGTGATATATTATTATGAAGGAGGAGAGTTGGGCGAGATAATTCTCAAAGCGCTTAATAAACTAGGGATACGATCGGGTGTAGGGATTCCACTCATATTCCATGGAGATATAAAGGGCTTTATGAATATTGGCACCCAAAATGTGTTGGAATCAACCGATAGAGACACCGAGTTCTTTGAAGCAATAGGAAACCTTCTAGGAATGGGGATAGAACTTCTTTCAGATAAGGATTCCAAATGATAAAAAAATAACTCTTTTGGAAGATTATTTGGGCTATATTCTGCATGATGGCGATAATACTTCGATGATGGGACAATGTAAACAGTGTTGAATCATTTAAGGCATAAATGAAACCTATTTCCCTTTTATACAAAGAGAGTTCTCCTTTCTACATAGGTTTGATAACTAGTATAAATGCAGAATAAATGCATTACATCAAAAATAGAGAGGAAGAGTCGATTTTAGACAATGAGTAAAAGGATAAAGAAGCCAATGGACCAAAGTGAGCGAATTAGGCTTGAAGGATCGTTGTTAGGCGCCATTTTGGAGATGAGAGCGACTTCTACCCCTGAAGAGTTACTTAGTCTCATTTGTGAGCTCTCTGTTGATAGTATGGATGTTAAATTAGCGTGGGTGGGACTTACTGACCAAGAAAACATGCGAGTCATTCCAATTGCATCGACAGAAGACAAGGGATACTTAAAAAATATTCAAATCCGCTACGATGACTCACCGTTAGGAAAAGGACCGACAGGAACAGCCATAAGGGAGAAAAGAACAGTAATACAACAATCCATTCCAACAGATCCGACTTATAAGCCATGGAGAGAAGAGGCAATGAAAAGAGGATTTGTTACATCGGCAGCAGTTCCATTAATCTTTGGTGATGTTTGTCTGGGTGCCTTAAATCTCTATTCGGATCAACCTAACTTTTTTTCCGAAGAGAGATTACGAATCTTCCAAGACTTTGCTCTCCATGCCTCTGTCGTACTGCATGAACAAAGAGTACGAGAAGACCAGGAAAAAGCATACGCCGATTTAAAAAACGCAATACCTCACCCTCTTTTTCTGGTTCAAGACGACAGGGTAATTGAAATCAATGAAGAGTTTGAAAAACACTATCAAGGTACTCAAGTGCAATTAAAGACTAAAGAGATCTCACTCGAGTTCATCTTCCCTGATGAAAGTATTTCCGAAGTAAAGAGGATTATGCAGGAGCTGGAAAGCAAAAGTAATTTACGTGTAAAGCGAATCATAGTTTCTGTCAGAATAGATGAAGAGATCCGCCCTAAGTCTCTCAAGGTAATTCAAACTGTGAAAAACGAAAAAATATGCTATTTATGTATTATGAGAGAACCAGATCATATTTGAAGGGCCTAAAGGTAATCCTAACTAGATAGGATACAACAATTGTAGAAGAAAAAGCTCTAACGGTAGGATGAGAAGGGCAAGAAAAGTAACACTGGAAATATAAATGGAAATTTCATCTTCCGGCAAACCAAAAAATTTCCCGTAGAGTATGTTGGCGACTGCAGGTGGGCTCATACATTGGATCATGATGGCAAATGAAATAGCAGGGGAAAACTGCCAAAGACTAATAAAGAGAAGGCCTACAATTGGAGCAAATCCGAATCGAACACAAGCGACTTCTAACGTCTTGCTAGAGAATAAGTTTTTAGGTTTCAACTGGGTCAAGTCTTGAAAGGAAAGGCCAACAAGAAGTAGAGAACCCCACATAGATATATCCTTTGCTAGTCGAATAACTGGAGAACTCACTTCTTGCGGACCAAAAATAGATAAAATAACAAAACCAACTATTAAGGCTATGAACGGAGGAAATTTTGTAACTGCGAGCAGTGTCTTCCTTATCTGGAGACTTGAAGAGCTTTTATTGATTCGAGAGGAATGGTTTACACCTATATAAACTCCTAAAGAATTTCTAAGAATCAAGGCAAAGAAAACAAAAACAGTTGCTGCTGTCATTTGAAGTCCACCATCGCCCAGTATAGCAAGGATAATAGGGAATGGATACAGCAACGCATTTGGAAAGCTACTTACTAATGCTTGAGCACCGATTGATCGGTCATCGTCTGATTGTTGAATTAGATTTTTGCGCTTTGAGATAAGAAGTATGCTACCATAGCTTAACAAATGAACCAATACTGCAAAAATACCTACTCCAATAAAGATGGATATAGCTATTGATTCAACACCGAGAATAGAAACTAGAATAGTAATAGGAAAAAATATCCAGATACAGACGGTAGTGAACCATTTTGAGTATTCAGCCTTGTAAAAGCGACTAAAACGCCAAAGAACCCCGATTAATATCGCTAAATAGACACCGGCCAGTTTGGTTCCTAATTGCACAAAAGCTTCGAGCAGTGTAATCTGTCTCCGTTTTTAGGGTACTTTTTTCTCTTAGACTTCTGGATAATTTACACGAATAGCGGAAAGAAAGTGCTTAACTCACCATTACTAAAAACTGGGTTAATATAACCCAGTTGATGAAATAAAGCAATGAAACCGTCCCCTAATTAACCCGTTTCAATAACTTTACGGAAAGTGTTTATGACGAAATTCAAAGACTATATCCGAGTTTTAGAAGTTAGAAATTAGCCTAGTAAGTGAAAAGGATCGAACTATTAGCTGTTCCCTATGAATCACTCTGTGTGCCTCTAAAACTGCCCACGACAGGTTTGGAAAGCTTAGAAAAGGTTAAATAATTAGAGAAACTTATCCCCCAGGAGTCCCATGGAAAGGTACGTCTTTCCAGATGAGGTCCCATAGGTCTTCATCAGTAAGTGTTTCCTTCTCGACTATAGCCTTCTGAATTTTCTTTAAAAGCGCATGGTGTCGTACTTCATCGTGATGAATTGCTCTGATGACAAGTTTTTCGCTTTCATTCGCATCTGAGTCCAGAATTTCTTTGTATTTAGTCATTGCTTCCTGTTCTAAAATGATGTGTGTCTGGAGATTGTCTGCGAGCTGATCTGTAACCTTTTCTTCAATAAAAGGGCTGGGTTTGGTAGCTTTTGCTATGAGCGCTGAAAGCATGCTAATATGTTTCTCACTGTCTTTTGCTATTCCCAAGATTAATTCGCGAATCAACAAATTCTTTACGTCCTTTACAGTCGTCTCGGCTGCTTCGACAATTTTCTTTTCGACTTCTATTTGCTTTTTATAGGTTTCAACATGGTCCAATTTAATCACCGGATACCTGAATGAGCTTAGAAATAATAAAAATAGCTCTGACTAATAAGGATGATAAATGACTCAGGATTACTTTAGTTGGAGATTGTTCGCTTTTTAGAATCCCAAATTTACCATCCGCAATGTTCTAGAATAGCGGCATGAGGACAGACGTCTTCGCATGCTCCGCACTCTGTGCATGCCCCAATATTTACTGCGGTTACTTTCCCATCTACAACCTCATAAACACCTTCTGGGCAGACATCTACACACTCTCCCGCAGCAGTACAGAGATCCAAATCAATCAGAACCCACAAATCATCCTGTTCAAATTTCTTAGTGTTAGTCATTTTTTTTCCTCCATAGAGCCAGAATTATAGTCACTGGAACTTGGATATTTTTTTCTCAAATTAGTCTTATATTTCTATTCCCATTGCTTAACCGATTGCTACAATAAAAATAATTAATTTTACAGAAATATAAGGGTTAACTAATTTAAATCTAATTTAACAGGCAAAATCAATAGATGAAAGGATTACAGTGGAGTAAGGCTGATTAAAAGCACCCACTCATTGTCAAGAAATATTCGTTTAGAGTGAATTAAGGTTTTTTGGAGTCTTCCCGACTTTGTACTAATTGTTATGGGTGATGCTGCAAGCGAATACTCAGAATACCCCGCTAATGTCAACTTCATTTGATGGGTTATTTGGGGACGATCTTTTTCAGGAATTAATGCAAGGAAGTCTTGGAATGCCCATCTTTTGACTTCCTCTGAACAGAAGCCTGTCATTTTACAAAAGATATGATTAACATAAATCAGGGAGTTTCCATTAGATATGGTTAAGCCCTTAGAGTAAATATCACTTAATTCTTTTACCAGACATTCTTTAGAGTCTAATTTAGTTCACTTCCCGTAATTTCTATCTTTATAAAAATCCCGGCTAGAGTAGATTGGTATCATAATAATAGGTTGGTCTTAGAACATATAAACTTCAAAATGACATTATTCTTATGAAAAAAGCATTTTATCCATATTGAAGAGTGTTTAAATATGCCACGAATTGTTCTTGAATATTCACTAAACACCACAGATGCAATTGATTTTGCTCAGCTTTTTACAGATATACATCGTACTATTAATACAACTGGAAATGTCAAGATTACTAATTGTAAGTCACGAGCTATCGGCTATAAGGATTATTTTATCGGTAGCGGAGGATTGACGAATGCTTTTGTTCATTTAGAAGTCCAATGGCTTGAAGGACGCTCACCTGAGGTAAAATCACAACTAGGGGAAGAACTCTTAGATTTATTAAAAAAATACTATCAGTCAACATTGACAGAATTTGATCTACAAATAACAGTTCATATAACCGATATTCTCCGAAATTCCTATTTTAAATATCCTGAGGGCACGCTCACAGTTCTTTAGGATGTATAATGCTGAAATGGAATTATAAGGAATAAGAAAAATGAAATGTACAAATTGTGGTAATCTAGTAGCACCTGAAACCAGTTATTGTGTTATGTGTGGACACGCTATAGAGCGGATCTCTGTAACTCGACCTCGTTACTGTTCTAATTGTGGAGAGGCATTAGTACTGACGGATAGTTATTGTAGTAATTGTGGAACGCCAATAGAGGTGTTAAAGGGATTAAAACCGTCCAAATATACGATTGAAGAACTATTTCGACGTTGTTATTTATGTGATCTGCCAATTCCATCCCAAATCACTTACTGTCCTAGATGCAATAGCCGACTGACCTGTTTTAAGTGCAGTAGCCCTTTGAATCTTGGGAAAACTATAAACCACACTCACTGCAATAAATGCGGTCATAAGAAAATTAACAAGAAGTTACAGGCGAAAAAGGCTTATTATCAATCCCTTCCTCCACTTAATTCAGACCAAGTTCTGGAATTTTACAGAGAATAATAATGCACTTTTCTAGACAAGTTAAATTGCTTGACTGAAATTAAGGAAGTTGGGTGTGAAATTGACATTTTATTATCGTGTTCGCGGAATATGTGCAACTGCTCTAAGCAAGATCATTTTAGACGACGGTCATTGCCTAACCAATGTTTCACTACCGATAAAGAAACGGTTACAGATTGGCGATGACTTAGCCCATCCACCTGACGCCTATGTATTGGAAAATCCTACTAAAACGGGTTTTTTTTGTCGTGGGGAAGTCAATGCAGTAGATACTTTGGAGCAGCTACTTCTGGACCGACTTTATTCTCCTTTCATTTTAAGGCCGCCACTCAAACCAAATTTAATTCTCAAGGGGAAAGTTAGCCGAGTTGGCCGACAGGACGCCAAAATCACACTTACGAAGAATTATCAAGGGCGTTTACTGCCACCGCTGCCATCGGGTCTTTTTAAAGGACAAGAACTCATTGTATGCATCAAAGGTCACGAGATTTATTCCAAGAGTGCAATACCTGTCTCAACCTCACTTACGATTTCGGGGAAACGGGTAGCGATCCTCACCAACCTCAAGAGAGCTTTATTCAGTAAGTATATGCCTAGAAAAAGAAAAGAAGAACTGGAAAGGATAGAATTGCCGTTTGAAGATCTCCCTTTCCCCTGTACCGTTCGTTGGAGATCAGCAGCCATTCACAGCAACACTGAAGAACTTCTGGCGGAAATTAAATTGTTAAAAACGCGATTAGAAACAATTTTAGATCAGGCTGAAATAACCGAGGCGGGCACAATACTTTCTGAAGGACAGGGACTGTTTCATGTTTATCTTAGTTCATTAGAGAAGAAAAAGCTTGATCAAGTTAGAAATTCAGTGATTCCTACAATTCCAGGTCACCACTTGTGGAAAAGTCAAGGACCGTTTTATATAGATTTTGTTGATTATATGGATTCCTTACTTGAAAAAAGACCAGAAATTGGCCAGGAACTAGCTGATACTTTCAAACAATTCATTTTAGAAAAAATGAAGGAGAGAAGACTCGTAAATATCTTTCATTGGAAACCTCATGGCAAATACTTCAAGCTTGGATCGGCAACAATTAAGGAGATCACCGATAATAGCCTTACACTACTTCGCCAAGTCCATTCGGATGGAATGTACGATGGATTGGGTGTAAGAAAAGAAAAAAACGACCTAATTGAAACAATTATACCACTTCATGACGAGTGGTGGCTTCAACACAAGTACCACTCCGTAAATGGACAGTTAAAAGGCTCTTATTATAATATTAATACCCCGGTCGAACTAAGCATCGATAATGTCCGCTATTTCGATTTAATTGTTGATGTTGTCAAGTTACCCGATTCTCCACCCGAAATAATAGACTTAGAGGAATTAGAACGTTATGTGAATCGGGACATCATTAGACCTAAGCTCCAAAACAAGATATTAGAGATAGCAAAACAACTCGAAGGTATGGCGAGGAGTAAGGAAGAAGAACCTAGTCAAATCAAAACATAGCTAATAGCTCATACCCTCACTACACGTATCTTCTTAAACAACAGCACAATATCTAGGTTCTATTCTCGGGAATTATCTCGGGTAAAGTTTCATAGAAAGAGATAATTTCAGACATTCAAATACTCTTCTTTGAAAATTAGTATGTGATCAGTGATGACGGCTCAATCCCAAGAACATATGACAATCAAAGAGATAGTATCCTCGTTCATGGTATTAGGTGGTTTTCTGGGAATGTGGTTTGCGTGGAATTTGATGATTTTGCTGATTTAACCAGTTTCAATTCATTGTTTCAATTAAAAAATAACTATTAGTTTCATAGAATTGTCAACCAATATAAGTTAACACTTATAAACTGTTAACTGATATCAGTTAACATGCTATTTCTGCAGAGCTCCCTCAAATATCCTTCGCCTGTTCAACTTGAAATATGGAAACTTAACAGAAAACGCCTAACTGGCGTAGAGATTGCCAATTTAAGACAAGTATCACGGGCAGCGGTAAGTAAATTATTAAAAGAGGCGAATTATCGTATCAAAACTCTTCTTGAAAATGCGGCAAAAGGGAATAAGATACATATCGAAAAAATGAGTGAAAAACTCGGATATGTGCAGGGATATAGCAATATCTTTAAAGTAAAGGCATATATCACTTATTCCCCCATAAATGGCATTCAAATTTGGTATGACCATAAAGGACATTGTGAAACATGTGAAGAATATGTAAATTGTCGTAACATTCTCTTGCAGGAGTTTAAAGAAAGGGAAATAAATCTGCATTCTAATGAAAAATTACGTCCCAATGAGTTAGGCGAGTTATTATTCAGAATTCTGGGAGAGAGATTAGATGATCATTCCGAGTAAAAAGAATGTAGAACAGGTTATATGTCGTAAACAGCCTAAGAGAGGGTTCATGAAGGATATTACCACTCCCCAATTAAAAACAGTGATGTTTTTTGCCCTACTAACGATGATAATTATTGGGTCTAGCCTATTCTTGCTTAGTCAAGACCAATCACAGAACCCCAACACTGTACCTATGGATACGAATGACAATACCCCCTATTCTAACTCTAATCACACGTATGAGCCGAATTTCTCCTTTGTTGAAAATAGACTGGAAATCGTTAGTAATGAGGATTTTCTTATCAACGCGGGCATTAATGACTGGGAAGGAACAGGTACTGCCTTAGATCCGATTATCATTACTGGCATCACTTATTCAGCGATCTATATTTCAGATACAGATTTATTTTTCTGCATCATAAACTGTAAGGTAATTAGTGATACGGGTGGAATTCGACTTTATAATGTGAAGAACGGATGTTTATCAAATAACACTATCACGATTGAGAATAGTAATTACATTCGATACTGCTATGAGTGGGCGATTTTTCTTTGGGAATCAAACAATAATACAATTGTTGGCAATTCAATATATATTTTCTATGGTGATGGAATTTTAATTTATGAATCCGCTAATAACACCATCATTGGGAATCATTTCACAAACACTGGAATTCAAATTTGTGGTAGTGCAGTAGAAAAATGTCTTCAAAACGATGTTAATGAAAATCTTGTTAATGGAAAACCTTTGATATGGTGGCAGAATATTATAGGAGGTACTGTTCCTTACGGAGCAGGGCAGATAATTCTGATCAATTGTACTTCAGTGATAGTTAGTCAGCAAAAGATAGAGGATGTGCCTCTCGGTATCTCACTTAGTTTTAACCGATTTACTTCTATTATTAATAATACAATAATAAGTTTTTCAGATGGAATCCAATTATTTTCATCGAATAATACTCTAATTAGAGAAAATACTATCATTGCTATTGATGAATTAGATGAAAAGCCATTAGAGCGTTTATATAATATTTATTTATACAGATCCAATAATAATTCAATTATTGACAATAGATTTTTCGGAGACGGGTTATTTTTTAATTTTCCAAATACTACTTTCTTACAGTATAGGATTGAAAATAACTTTATAAATGGAAAACCACTGGTCTATCTGCAAAATAAAAATGGTATCACTATTTCTAAAGACGCAGGACAAATTATAATGGTGAATTGCTCCGCAATTGAGATTTCAGGTTGCAATCTCCATAATGTGATGAATGGAGTCTCAATCCACAATTGTAGAAACATTTCTATCAAAGAAAACACTTTTGACCATAATAAAGGCAGAGGAATACTCTGTGAATTTTCCTCTAATTTTACTATAAGAGATAATCAATTTGCAAACAATACTGATGCTATCATGATAACTCACTGTAGTAATTTAATGATTGCCAATAACACACTCATCAATAATTCTGAATATGCTTGTTTCTCTATGTGGGGTAGTAATATTACTTTTACAAATAATGTAGTTGCCAATACACATACAACTGGAGTTGAATTCTGGTATGTTTATAATTCCAAGATTATTGGAAATATTTTTTATAATAACCGATTAAATGCCCTCTCCCTAGCTCTCTGTAATTCATGCCTTATCGAAGGAAACAACTTTGTTGTTAATTCTGAGGAACATCAAAGTGAAAGTCAGGCACAGGATAGTTCGATTAATAATATTTTTTCCAACAATTATTGGAGTGAATGGAGTAGCCCTGATAATAATAATGATGGGATTGTTGATTCATCATATGCAATTTATGGCTATCCGCCAAATGAAGATCCTTTCCCTAGGACTTTACCTAATAAAATAAAGACAAATTACACTTTAATAATACCTGCAGAGTTTACTTTTTCTACGAATATCAATATTAATGGTTTACGCAGTTTTAATGGAACAATGGATATCACATGGACTCCTGCAATAGATCTTGCGGGTAACCTACTTCAATATATATTATACTATTCGTCAGATAAAGGAAATTCTTGGAATTTTCTAACATCAAATTATTCTATAACAAAATATGAATGGGATACCACTACCGTTCCTAACGGGGAGAATTACCGATTGAAGTTAATCACTAATAACTCAAGAGGATTGATAATTGAATTAGTCTCATACAAATTCCAAATTTATAATGAGGAAAAAGAAGATTGTATACTAGCGATATCAGAGAGCTATTTAATCACGATTTCAATTGTATTTATTGGATTAGGGGCAATATATCGTGGTAGAAGCCTGAGAAATCGTAAGTTTACTCATGCAGATGAGGAAGTATGAGGGACAAGTATTGAAAAAGCATAAATTAATTCTAATTTTGGTTATTATTCTTTTGTATAATGGTTCTTCATCATTCATTTCAAGTATGGATGCTACTGGATTAGAGGGGCAGCAACTAGGGGCTATTACGAATAAAATCATAAAAAATCCTTCTAAATCAGTCAATTATGCAATTCATACCCCGATCCACATTATGTCGGATGAAGAATTAGCGGAAGTTGCAATTAAAGGTACTGGCACAGCTGTCGACCCGTATATTTTAGAAAATTGGTTAATCACGCCCGAGTTTGACCCAGGAATAGCGATTACTAACACTACAAAACATTTTATCATTCGTAACTGCTGGATAGAACCCAAATTAGCAACTAATACTGCAGCTATCGACATTCATGATACTGCAGCTGGTACTGTTTCAATTATAAATAATACTTGCCTAAATTACGGAGGTGGGGTTAGTATACGCAATTCATATAACGTTACTATTTGTAATAATTCCTGTCTTGACAATATGGTGGGTATTACTCTTTATAAATCTCATTTTTCAATTCTTGACCAAAATACTGTAAGAAATTGGGGTATGGTTCTTGATTATTCTTATTTATTACAAGTAACCAATAACACTTGTATTAATGGTTCCATTTGGCTCCGTAATTCTCCTTCTTCAATATTAAGGAATAATTCTTGTACTGGTAGTGCTCAGATGGATGGTAGCATTCAAGTCGATAAAAGTGATAATTCAAAGATAACATATAACCACTGTAAAAAAGGCAATATCCTTTTGGAAGACCTTAATTCTGTTTTAGTAGATCATAATATTGTTCAGGAACATTCTTTTGCAGGTATTCGGCTCGTTAATGCGAAAAATTGCACGCTTACATGGAATGCATTAATAGCTAATCAATATGGTGGAATCGAGTTAAATGGAGACACAAATAATCTATTGATTCATCATAATGCCGTTGCAATGACAGGTAATACGAATAATTCACAAGCTATAGATAATGGCTTCAATAATAGTTGGTATGATTCAACAACTCAGAAAGGGAATTATTGGAGAGATTACAGTGGGAATGGTACCTATTTCATTGATGGTGATGCAAAGACTAATGACTCTTATCCATTATTAGACTCTCCATTGAACATCTGTCCTTCGATCACCTACGCTCCCGAAAATGTGACAATTGAAGGAGGAACAACCAATCACATTTATTGGGTTGTGATTGATGAAAACCCAGCTAATTACAGCTTTTATGAAGATAATAAATTAATAAACGAAGGGAACTGGACGAGGAGGGTCATTAGTGGTTCTTTTCTAAATGAAATGTCAAATGGAACTCATGTAATAGTTCTCAGGGTTATTGACGCTAGTGGCAACTCCATTACAGATAGTATTTCCATAACTATAATTGCAACTGAGAAGACTGAGGATGAAATTAGATTAATTTATGGTTTTGAGATAGTTTTAGTTGTTTTTTCACTTATTTTAAGACGTAAATTGAGAAAAAGAAGAAAAGAAAGTTAGCACTAAAAGATCAGTGATAAATTACCGATTAAGACGGGCGTACATTTTCTTATTGTTCTTGTAAATTGTTTTGAATTCTTTGAAAAGACGATCATAGAGCTTTCGGTGTACGGGATTAGGAATAAAAGTTTGTTTAATTGGAATATGGG
>JAEOTF010000268.1 GCA_016840025.1 Candidatus Hodarchaeota archaeon | reverse complement strand
GAAATCCCAAATATCAGTAAAGACAAACCACTGACAGTAACATATGCTAAAGATCGCGAATGACGCTTTTCTGCTCTTTTTCCAATAAAAACGATGATGAACAAAGGTATTGCCCACATAAACGCCATATATGCAGAAACTTCTCCTATTTTTGGAAATCCGTCCTCTGGAAATACCAGTACTTCCAATTGCTCCGCAAGGTACCAATCTGGCCAGATTTGCCAAAGACTTACTAAGAAAACGAAGATCCAGAGGTTAACCCAGTCTAAATAACCACGCCATTTGCCTAATAAAGGAACAGCGATATTATAAATGGTGACAAGGACAAATAATCGAAAGCCAATTGAAAAGAAGTCTAATGCAAGAACAATAGCACAAATAACCCCAAAAATCAGATGTAATAGTAAAAAATCCACCTCTTCTGGGGTAGGTTCCATTGTTTTCATCCTTCGAGGGAATTTTCAAGATAGCTAACTATCTAGCTACTTCTCTAATTATCTAGCCACTTTTCGTATCAACTGTTGAAAACTCGTTCTTTTAGAAACCAGAATGGAACGGTTCCGCTATACACAATACCATCGTGGAACTCTTTCTCGGGGATCTCTAGTTCCTGCTTTAAATTGACTAATAAATGCTTTCCTAAAAGGTAACTAAAGAAATAACCGGGTGATTGAGAGTACATCAACACTTCGGCGCGACACATAGTTTCTCTGAATCCAGTTGCTTTCTGTAAGAATTTAACTCCTTCTTCGTATGACAATCTCTCAGTATGTAGTTGGACATCGATCACTATTCGCGCAGCTCGCCAACGAAGAGCATTAATAAGTGTAAATTGTTTTTCTAGATTTTCTAAATCATTAGGATTAGCAGGATCATACTCAAATCCATGGTTGAGCATCATTTCTTCACAGTATAGTCCCCATCCCTCGAGAACCTCCGCAGTTTGAGAGGGATACATAAACCCCATATTAGGTGAAGGATGAACAAAAATACGTGTCCTAACGGGTGAAGGATTAGTATTTGCGCATATTCCGTGAAGATTATGTCCAGGATATGATTCATGACACATAACTATACTAGCCCAAGCGTTAGGGTGCTCTTCAAGCATTTTAGGGTCATCATGGGGGCAGAGCCAGAATCTTCCTGTCTGAGGATCATCAAATTTACCAGGAGGTGAAGCTCCTGCTTGGGACATTAAGTGTCGCATCGGAGGTGGGGTCCAGACTACTTCATGGTTTTCATTTGGAGGCATTGAAAGGATGTCATTATCAATAAGAAATGATTTAGCTTTCTTTGCAAGTTGTTTATAGTTTTCTAATGCTTTCTCATAAGATTCAGGGTGTTTTTTGCGGATATTATCACGAACCTCGCTTATTGAATCACCAGGAAGCTTAGAGACTAGATCTTTAAGGATTTTTTCTGTAAATTGAAGGTAATATCTACCTAAGTCTTCTATTTCATATGCACTCAGTCCAAGCCGTCTTTTCATAACTAATTTTTCATAAAGGGCTTTTTTAGTTGGCAGGTTAGGAGAACCTTTAATTGATTGAAGCCATTTCTGGTATTGATTGATACTGTCTAGGCCTGTTTTTACTGCTTCCGAGAGAATTTGTTTATCTTCTTCAATGATAGAAGGGAATGCTTCTGGAATAGATTCGAAAAAAGATGGCAGAGCTTGACAACCTCTCATTTCTCCGTTTATCCATAACTGAACAGGTTCAGTTATTCGTGTCTTAACATCATCGATAAGGCGTTGAATTCCTTTTAATCTTTGGATTAAAGCTTTAGCTCGCTTTTCTGCTGAAGGATGCGTTTTTAATAATAGCGAGTTTGTTCCTGAGAGAATTAGTCCAGAAATCCGAGGATTTGCAGTCCAGAAACGCATCTCTTCCATTTCGAAAAGTGCGATATCAAGACTCCACTCCAACAATAGAAAATCCTCTTCTTCCTCTTTTGAATCAAAAGGTCCTGAACTAAATTCTTTCAGCTTTGTTTGAAGCGCATTGAGGATTTCTATGTCTTTAAGAACTCCTTCTTTAGAAATGTCAGGCCACAAGTGATTATAATCTGAAATCCCTATGTGGGTAGCCCCTACGGGGTTTCTAGCAATTAATAAGTCAAAACTGCGTTTACAGAAATCTTTGAAAGATTTAGATTCATGAATTCCAGTAAGTTCGGTCATTAGACTCACATTGAAAACGCCAATAATGGGAAATAAATAATTGTTTCGTTAGAAAGGTGAGTCGGAACGCTTTCTTTTGTGAAATTCATCTAGGAAAATATATAATCCCGTAGGAACCAGAATGGAACGAATCCACTATATACGATTTTGTCATGAAACTCCTTATCAGGAATTCCAAGTTTTTCCTTTAAATTGACCAATAAATGCTTTCCTAGGAGATAACTGAGGAAATAACCAGGTGACTGCGAGAACATCAATACACCAGCACGGGAAGTGGTTTCACTGAATCCTGTTGCTTTCTGTAAGTATTTTACCGCTTCTTCATAAGAGATTTGGCCTGTATGAAGTTGAACATCAATAACTATGCGTGTAGCACGCCATCTTACAGCATTCATTAACATGTATCTTATTTCTAGGTTTTCTAGCTCTTCAGGGTTGGTAGGATCATACTCAAATCCTTTTCCCAACATCATTTCTTCAGTATAAAGCGCCCATCCTTCAATTATTTCCGCTCCTTGAGAAGGATACATAAAACCAAGGTTTGGAGAAGGATAAGAAAGAATTTCTGTTCTCACATAAGAAGGGTGCGTATTAGCGCACATGAAGTGAAAATTATGACCTGGGTAAGATTCATGTACCATAAGAAATCCCATAGATGCATAATTATGCTCTTCGAGCATTCGTTTATCATCAGAGGGAGAAAGCCAATAACGTCCCATCTGTGGATCATCAAATTTACCTGGTGTGTAAGCTGCTGCAACAGATAACAGATGACGAACGGGAGGTGGGGTGTACACTACTTCGTGAGCTTCATTTGGTGGAATTGAAAGGATGTCATTCTCTATAAGGAAAGCCTTAGCTTTCTTAGCTAGGTGTCTATAATGCTCTAATGCATCTTCAAATGATACAGGGTGTTTTTTACGGATGTTCTCACGAACTTCACTTATTGAGTCACCTGGGAGCTTAGTTACAAGATCTTCAAGAATTTTTTCAATTTCCTTTCGGTATTGTTTTCCTAGTTCCTCAATTTCACTAGCATCCATTCCAAGCCGTCTTTTATTGATCAATTTTTCATATAATTCCCTATTGCAAGGTAAAGAAGGAGCGCCTTTGAGTGATTGCAACCACTCTTGATATTGATTGATTGCTTCTAATCCTAGCTTGGTTGCTTTAGAAAGAACTTCTTTACTTTCATCTGTAATAGAAACAAAATGTTGAATAATGGATTCGAGAAAAGTTGGAAGTGTTTCACAAGCTTTCAGTTCTCCATCTACCCATAGTTGAACTGGTTCTGTGACACGTGTTTTAATATCTTCAACTAAATGAGATATTCCCTTTAATCGTGAAATGACTGATGCTAGCCCTTCCTCGTCCTGTTGGGTTTTTAGTAGTAATTCGTATAATCCCGACACAATAAGTTGTGTAATCCGCGGGTTGGCAATCCAGAAACGCATTTCTTCTAATTCAAATAATGCTATATCCAAATACCAATCTAGAAGCTCATAGTCTTCTTTCTCCTCTTGAGAATCTAATTCTGTTGTTGAAAATTCCTTAAGTTTGAAATGAAGTGCCTTGAGAATCTTAATATCCTGCAGAACTCCTTCTTTAGAAATATCGGGCCACAAGTGATTATAATCTGTAAGTCCAAGATGGGTAGCTGCAACAGGATTCCTCGCGATTAATAGGTGAAAACTCCGTTCACAAAAATCTTTGAATGATTTAGTCTTTTGGATTTTGGTCAGTTCATCCATTGGGATCACATACCAAAAGCTGGCAGTAAACATATTTGTGCTTTTTCTAAAATTATTTATTTAAACCGACTAATAAAAGTTAAATTCTCATTTATCGACTGGTCTAGAAATCTATTATTGTTTGATTACTGTTAATAACCATAATGTTGCTTTTTTCTCCCTTCTAATAGTTGTCTAGACTTTTTGAGTAGAAATTATCAAAAATTATGATTTAACTGCATGTTAACGCTATTTCTTCTGTAAATTCCTTTAGTTTTTCAGCTGTGAGTTCACTCCAATGCTTTGAAATTATATTTTCGGTTAATGGGAGATTGATTTTAGCACTAGGGGACACTCTTGTAATAAAGACTTTAACTATAGTATTATTGCTGCGGTTATCAATTTTGTAAGTCTTCATGCCTACTGAAAGTGGTTTGGTGTCTAAATATAATTTATCCAAGTCAACAAGCTCATGAAAATCAACTCTATTCCTTTCAGCATACGTTCTAATCGAAATTGATATTGTCCGCTCTTTAGATTTAGTATCTTGAGGAACCATAAAGGATGCAGTAGACATATTTCTCAATAATATGTTATGAAAATGAAATTTAAAGATATGAAAAGGATAATCAGTTTTTCATATTGATGTTATGATATCATAATCTCTCTCTTCTATAATATGTATTCAAAAAGCTAGTAAGAGTCCTCTATTTGAATGAATTCATGACTTTTCTCACCCTTATTCATTGCATTTTTCCGTTACTTATAGATTAATGCGTCGAAAATCATGGCCCTTATAACTATATTTTATTGAGATGTATATAATGCTATCTTATTTGATCTAAAAGGCTCCAAGTGAACTACTCTCATTAAAATAAAGCTCTATTCTTTGATTAATTCTTGGGAATTCTCAAGTAAGTAACGAGCTTCTATCTGATATTTCTTCGCCATCTGAACTTGCCTTTTATCATTCGAAGTTAATTCACATCTTTCATTTTCGCAACTGCAATAAAGAAAGCATCAGAAGCTCGTGCTCCAGTTTCATATGCTATAGTAAATGCCATTTCAAATAGGTCAGATGAAGAAACGAAGTTGATCTGGGTGAAATATTCTTCAGCAATTTTGAATGCTTCCTGTTTATTCATCCTTCGGACTAGTTGTCCTATAAACTCAATTTTAAAGAGATCTGGTGAATATAGAAGTTTCTTATGTTCCTGAACCCAATTAAACAGGTTTTTAGCCAATTTTGTCCGATTTTTATCATATTCAATAATCAGATCGATAAAAATTGAAGTATCAACAACTATCATTTTCTTTCAGCTAGAAATTCCTTTAATACATCATCATCAACCTTTTTACGGTGTTTTCTAGCTATTTCAATAATTCGGTTAGGTTCTATAACTACTTTAGCTTTTGTTCCTTCTTTTAACTTTACTTTTGAAATGGGTTTAAACACTCCATTTTCATAAACTACATCAATTCCTTCCAAAAATAGATCTAAAACTAAATAATAGATAAATCTTCTTAATCATATTAAATTCTTTAACCTGTAGCAAAACTATAAGATGCGTAAAGTTTCTGAACATCCTCTTTAATTTCTTCTCCAAGCAACATTCTTGTACAACGCGTTCCTTCTATCTCTTTCAAGTTTAAATTTGTCAATAATTCTTCCGATTTTTCATGAGAAGGGACAATTATCCTTCGTCCTCCTAATTGGGAGGCATATTTCACTATTTCAATAGCAACATCCACATTTTCTGCAATTACTGGTCCAATCCTGTTATCACTGACAATCCCGTACCCAAATTTCTCTGCAATAATAGCTCGTGAGTTTTGTTCCAACAAAAAATTAAGGAGTAGACTTCTATCCTCTCCAAAAGCTTGTTTATCTAAATCTAATAATCTTATTGGTAATTTAGTCATTAATCCTATATTAAATTGGTTGTCATAAGATATATCTTCATTTTCTCTAATTTCATAAACCCCTACTTCATATTCTTCAGAAAATCCATGTTTGAAGTATAATTTTCTACCCTTGTTCGTTGCATCCAGACGAACACAGTCGATTTCTCTATTTTCTGCATATCTTAGCAGAGCTTTGAGAATTTTGCTTCCAATTCCTTGATGTTGGAGAGTAGGTTCAACACTCATGTATCCGATCCAAGCTAGAGAATTATAGAGAAAAATTGCTCCTGTTCCAATTATTTTATTTTGTGATTTTGCTGCAAGAAAGTAACCTATTTTATTTTCTTTCATTGCACTCCAGAGATTAACTATTTTATTTAGCATTGAATTATCATGCCTATCAAAAGCTTTTAGAAAAACTTTAGCTCCTTCAAAGATCTCCGATATTTTTAGGACTTTTACACTAACATCCAAACCCTTAACATCCTATATTTAAATCGATATCCAATAAAGATTATATTCGGTCTCTATTAAGTTTAATAAGGTTACTCATACCATGACGTTCTCTGAAAAGGAGTTTTTTAGCCTCAAGTCGGGAAATAATTCTGGAGATGGTAACTTTTGATACGCCTATCTGATCAGCAATTGCTTGCTGATTCTGACTCCCCTGAGTAAAGAGAATCTTCAGAACTTGCACTTCACGCTCTGGTAATATAGGCTCCCACCGTAGCCGAATTAATTCCCATGAAGATTCAGTAGATTCAATTCCACTTTCAACAGATCCTTCTAATACAGATGGTTCTAATTTATCCAGAGGTGAAAGTTGTGATTGCAGTTTTTTATTTTGGATAAATAGAAGGATAGTATCTTTTTGATAATAAGCGATAACAGCAATCGCAAGGCTACTAATTAGAGAAATAATAGCAATTAGCAAAAAAGTAGTACTCTGAAAAAAACCAGTGGTTTCTGGGAAAACATGAACTGGTATTCTAATAATATCTTGCAGTTCTTCAGATACAAATTCAATGGTGCCGTTAGTATCGGGAGACGCAAGTGAATTAATTGAAAATCGAACACTGATTTCCTGTTCTGGTCCAATAGAAAATCGAGTAGCATTACTATCGATCCAATTGGGGGTTAAAATCCAGCCATGGATTATGAATGAAGCTACGTTTCGAATCGGAACCTCGATTACTTCTCCTTTCCTTGCATTCCAAGAAATTAAATCAACTACCAAATAGATATTCGGTAATGTTCTTGGATGTACCTTTATGAAAGCATTAAATCCTTGTACTAATACTTCACTCCATGACAATTCAATTCTGTTACCTATAGTCGATATTTCGTGGGGTTGTGGAAGTACTGGGGGAATTAATGCTGTTTTACTCCCATCAAAATAAATAAAAGTGTCCTGAGATCCAACGGTCGTTCCCCAATCAATCCCCAGTTGATATGTACAGATATCGGAACTATTTTCAAGGAATTCTCCATAAAAGCTTCCTGTCAATAAATGTTTAGATCCTTGTGGTAATGTTTGGTTTATTAAGAAAGAAGAAACCGAATTATTGCCTATAAGCGAGATATTGCTACTAATAAGTGATCCTTGAAGATACAAACTAAAATTAGTCATTTTCTGATCAGGAATCTCAAATTCTCCTCTTGTCACCCCCTGCGATGTTTGCTCATTACCAACTACCTCTAAAATAAAGCTACAAATATAATCTCCCTCTGGTTGGATATTAAATGATAAACTTACCTCACTAATATCTAAATCTGTCTGAGATAAACTATCATGAACTTTAGATTTTAGTGAAATACTAATATTTGTATCCAATGACATTAAGGGGGCTAAAATTAATAAAAGGATTAAAAAAAGTGGGTTTGGTTGATACCG
>JAEOTF010000540.1 GCA_016840025.1 Candidatus Hodarchaeota archaeon | reverse complement strand
GACAAACGTGCGACTGTACAACCCATTCTTAACGATCAACCACTCAATATGAGGATTATTCGACCTGAAATTGAAACGCTTAGTAACGTCTTAGCAACGAGTACATCTTTTCCAAGTCAATATTTTAAAGAGGTTGTCTGTCAGATGTGCAATAAACTTGGAATAAGTGATAACAGCTGTGCAAGAACTTAGCTTGAATAATCAAATTCTTGTCTTTCTTTGTCCATGATAGAATAGTGGATATTTGGCTTTCTCGTTATTTTAACGGCCATGTTTTTACAATCTGGATGAAATTACGCATTATAATCTCTGCGTCAGGGGTATAGATTTTTGAGTTGGGATCAACGTTTCGTTCAGGATGGAATTGTACTCCCCATAACGGCTTAGTCTTATGGCGTATTATCTCATATTTACTTGTTTTACTGGATCCCAATACATGAAAACATGGAGGGAGAGTTTCAAGAAAATCGGTATGCCATTCACTAAAAGCTAGTTGGTCTTTTTTTTGCCACCCTTGTAATAAAGGATCATTTCGTAGAACCGTGATTTTTTCCAATCCCGTTACAAATCCCGTTGGGTAGGTATTCGTTGTGCCCCCGAAGGCTACCCCCATTAATTGATGTCCGTAACAGATTCCTAGAAGGGGGATTTCCACTGATCGAATTAGATCCATTTGTGATTGGTAATATTGACCATGAGCTTCAAACCGAGCTTCAGAACCTGATAATATTACACCTTCATATTCATGGGACACTTTAGAATTATCATTAATCTCTGAATAATGTAGAATTTCGGCAGGAAAAGGTGAAATTGCCTTTGCGATTTGGCGGGTCTTAGTAAGGCGATTTGGGTCCTTGTAATTGTTAATGATGAGGATCGTCATTAGTTTAGCCATTCCAAAAGTAGTAATGTCAAGGTTGTTAGTTTTTTAGACTGCCTGCAACTACCTTATCGATACTATGAACGACTACACCAGATTCGTTTAACCTTTTTTCAATTAGATCGTAATCAAGGTCTTTGCCATCTACGATCAATTTTAGGCTTTCAGTTTCAGAATCAACTTCAACAGTGTCAATATCTACGTACTGGACACCTTTGATTTCAGCAACTGATGATGCAACCATATGGATGGGAGGTTGATGTGGCTTTAAGCAATCGAGAACTATTCGTGTTATTGAAGAGTGGGGATTCACTCAGTTTTCCCTCTTATTATTTCTATTAAAGTAGTAAATCTTCTTCAAGATGTCTGATTATACATTTAAAAATCTTGAGTAATTAGATAAAATGAATATCACGTAAGGTCTTCTTTTCGGATTTTTTCTATATGGAAATAGTCTTTTTATGTTTTTATTTCATTAGAATTGGCATCAAGAGGGTGAACTTTTATCGAAGCCCAGGTTGCTGAAATAAATAAGGCAATAATAGAGTAGGGTAGGAGAAGGCTGAAACCACCAATACTAAGAAGTGTCCCACCAAAAATCGGTGAGAAGGTAAACCCGATATTCATTACCGTATTTGCAGTAGCAAGGGCCCCTCCTTTATTGGTGGTAACCTGTGATGCTGCCATTGAAAGTAATCCTGTAGCTGAAGCTGCTCCATTTACGCCGTTTAATACCATTAATGGAAATATCAAAAATGGATCGGTAATCATACCCATTAAGGCGACTAATAACATATCTCCCCAGAAAGCAATCATAATAAGTACTTTAGCGCCTTTTCGATCAGCTAGTTCCCCCATAAATGGGATCAATATTAGACTGACAAACTGGCTCATACCATCAGATACTCCAATAAGAAAGGGTGTTCCGCCAAGTGCGATAACGTATAATGCAAAAAAAGCGTAGAATCCGCCGAAACCCAAGTTATGTATAACGTGAGAACCTAGTAAATGTATAAATGATCTAGGTGGTTTCCATTTTATTTTGCTAGCACTTGGATTTTGAGATTGTTCCGCTTCTTTTCCGATTTGATCCTTGGTTTGTTTTGGCTTATATAGAAGAAGACTGAGGGTCGCAAATCCCATGACTATTGCTAAGTAAGTATAGGCTGTCATCAAACCCAATATTTCGATTATAGGGCCCCCCATACTTGATCCGATTGCTAATCCTAAGGAAAAAGTTGCCGTATAATATCCAATTGATCTTCCCATTTTTCCTTTAGGTGCAATTCTTGCTATTCGGGATAGGAGAATCCCTGTGATTATTGCTTGAGTAGCGCCTTGTAGTGGTGCGATGTAGAATAAGTGAAGTGGTTCTATGGCAAAGGTGAGTGCTATGTAAACCAGTGATTGCCCTAAGATTGCTATGGTTAGAAAGACTCTATCAAGCTGAGTACGATCTGCAATGATGCCAGCTGGGATGAGTACTATTGCTCGTGTTAAACTAGCAATTGATAGACTTGTTCCGGATAGAACTTCTGTTATTCCTAGAGATTGACCTACTAATGGTAGAAAAAGGTTAAAGAACCGCATTGAAATGCTAATCATTACATTGAGGAATAATAAGATACTTAGGTTTCTTTCCACTGTGTTAACGCCTCTAGAAGTCGACGATGCTGTTTCTCAATTGATGCATAAATATGCTTTGTATGAATTTGAGGGATTTCTTTGTGTTCAGTTGAACCCCAGTAGTATGAAGTGGTGAGAATGAATTCAATAAGTCGATATTGGGGAGTTATTGATTTTGTTAGCACATTAATTTTTTATTATTTTATTGCACTTCAAAATTAATACATACACTTATGTAATCTCGCCATTAGTTCGCATTGCGAGGAGAAATCTACCCGAATTAATGGAAATCCGGTATTAAATGAGATTTGAAACATCTTGAATCTGTACAATATAAGTTGTTATATGTTCTTTCCCATCAAAACGTGCGCACTGCGAAGTGCTGCTACTTATATGTTAGAGAAAAACTGGTCGGCGCAGCAACTCGCCTTTTAATTTTAAACCGTCCGAAACTCTCTCCTTCCTCTCCTCTCTGTCACCTCTCCTCCCTCTATTAGAGCCAAACACACTCGCCCTAAGATTTTCCTCCTCTCCTTATCTGCGTCGACCTTTTCTTCTTCTCCTTTTGCTTAATTTTTTCCCAGTAAAATTTAATGAAAACAAATTCTATCACAATTTTTGAATCATTATCTGTGCACAATTAATTCTAAAGAGAAGATCAGGGAAAACGAATTAATGTAATAATGTAGGTCGTGTCAACTGGGGTTTTAAGAAATCATGATGACTAAAATTCCATGATCCAGGGAATCGCATGCTTAAAGGCTGATAATATTCCTGAGGCGGTAATGAATTCTTAAATAACGAAGGTTTTAGAGTCTCAATTATCCTGTAAAGCCCGATTAATTCAGGAGCCCCATCGACCGAATAAAGGGAATCCACCAAATGACCTAAGAGATCACCTGCGAATGCCTTAGGTAGCATTAAAACTGCAAGCACTCCTGGATGAGTTCCCGGATGGGTTAGGTCTAAATCTATTCGGAATAACTTAGTATGAGGTAG
>JAEOTF010000267.1 GCA_016840025.1 Candidatus Hodarchaeota archaeon | reverse complement strand
CCAAGATTTCCGCCGCTTTTCCTATCGAATAATGTTTTTCTAAGCGTTTTGACAAAGGAAGTTTCACTACATTTCTCAATGTTTCTCAACATTTATGAATGTTTTCAATCAACTGTTGACTACACTCACTTATGATATAATGTTAATGTTATTTTCAAGCATGATGTCCAGAATTTCCAAGAATTCCATTTCTTTTTTGGGATTGCCATAATCACTTACTAGTTGTTGGATAACAACCAATGGTGTATTGGGATAGGAGGCATTCACACCGATCGCCTTACATAATTGATTAATGCTATCGCTAAATGAAGTAATTGAAGTATCAGAAGGCGATTGTATAATTTCAGCTAAGGTACTAATTCCTGACGCACTATTTGATTCGATATTTTTTTCATTCAGGATGACTTCATCTATAAGGTCTTTATAATCATTTAACAGAGTTTTAACTATACCAGTAGTGATAGTACCTGGATCAAACTTCATTAGGAGGGCTACTAGGATCCAATTCCAATCTCCAGTGCTTCGTTGCTGAAGCTGAATTGTGAAATTAAGTATATCACGTAGTTGATGTACAAGCTCTAACAGAGTTTCTGGGATTATATGTACATTATCATCTCTAAAGATCCTTTCAAGGTTAGCAATGGAAGTTAGTGCTCCATCAATCGTAAGATTATAGTTGTTATCAAGGATACCCTCTAGTGTGTCAAGAATAGACGAATAAAATTCGGTTCCATCCTTTGATTGGATCCATTTTTGTTTTCCTTCTTCCATTTTATATGAAAAATAAGGAGAGTTCCGAATGAAAGAGTTGAAATTATCCTCAGTCCATCCTAGGCGAGGTAACAGATCCCGAAAACCTTCCATTATATCCAAACGTGATTTTGCTTCATACTGAAGAAGATCGAGTGTATGAAGAGTTGAGAAAAACTCCGGGAATGGTAGACTTTCGGGGCCAGGACGAAGCATAGGTACTGGTTCAACTGAAGGAGGGGATGACATATATGAAGTGACAGAACAGTATTCACCTATTTGTATTGGAATAAACAATGTAGGAACACGAGTATCTTCACGAAGGAGGAGGGCTAGTTCATTTTGATCTTTAAGAAATCGAGATTGATGTTCATTTAGCTTGCATATTTGATTGATTAACCGTCTATTATATTCCCCAGCTGTGTAAAAGAATATGAAGTTCTGTACAGTAGAAAGAAGAGCGGGATCAATATCAGCGGGGTCAGTAGTTGCAAAAATCATCAATGTTTGTTCTACTAGCTTTCGAATAAAAAAACCGGTTGAAGATTTCATTGTTTGGATACGTTCTCGCTCACGTGACTTGAATAGAAATTCTTCAATCCCCGGTAGAACAATTGCAGTGTTTGGGGATACATTAAGGGTTAATTCATGGAGTAGATAAACCAAGACAAGAAGACGAATAGGTGGGGGATAATTACCAAAATCTATGACTATACATCCGTCTTTATCAAATATATCGAAATATTGGACTCTAGCTAAGTCATGGTTTAGTTCTGGAGACTTAAGCTCGAGATTAAGCCCTGCTAAGATTTGAAGATCACTTGTACCTTGATCAAAGAAACCCTCGCTAACCAAATATTCCGATAAGGTGATCATTGAAGGTTTTTCAGGTCTTTGAAGGATATTATAGATCGCTTGAAAAAGGGCATTTGTTAGTCTAGATGAAGAATGACCGCCCCATAAACTATCAACGACAAATTGACTAAGGTTTTTACTTAGATAAACATTAAGCGCATCTAAATATTGTGCTTCAGTCCATCCTTCGGGACAGGATTGGAGTTCCTGCGGTTTTGACAGGTCAAATAAGTCGATAGCGAAATTTTGACGAAAGCGGCGTATATGACAGGGGATATCAAGCTCCTTACAAAGTTCTGGAAGTGCATAGAAGGAATTATTGAGGTCAAATACAATCACTTGCTTCATTAGCGGTGAGGGTAGTCGAGGACTCAAATATTGCACAATCAGGTGTTCAATCATTTCAGTGAGCGTTTTTCTAGTTCCTCCTCCAAGTAAGATGCTTCCATGACTCATGTCGGGAAGCCCCACAGGTTTTTCTTGATTAATGTAACCTCTGCCTAAAGGAATGGTGACAGATCCATGAATCTCAGGAAACTCAGGCATGGAGATTGTAGGACATGTTATGCCTAGAAAGCGAGTAAAATTCCTTCCATCACGAAAACATAGGAATTGTTCGGGTTGGGAAGCAAAGGTGAATCCTAATGTTTGTAGCTCGTTTTTGGTTAGTTTTCTAATCTCTTTTACTACGGGTTGGAGCATATTCGCAACGAGACTGAGTTTTTGTCTAAAATCGTCTAATTTTGCTTTCATGATTGAAGTGCTACTGCCTTTTTCTGCAACAAAAGGGACAGTAATCCGTATATGATAACATATGGCGGGTAGGACTGTCATGCTGTTTTTATCGGAAATCTGAGACACATTTCGATAGACGGAGACGCCTTCTACTTCAGCAACCCTATTGAGAACAACTGCAGTTTTTATATCACGCGGCTTAATATAGAAACCGCCTAAATAAAACGCATGATATTTTTTATCTTCCATAAATGTTTTTTGGACACAAAGAAGAATATCCGGCTCCCTTCTGACCGAATAAGCTTGTAATTGGATTAGCTTATCCTCGAAAAGCGACGCTAGAACTTGTTGGTTATTCATGTCATTCTCAAGAAAATGTCCGAATTCTATTGATAAATGTCTGAAGTTATCCTAATGTAAAGAGGTTTTTTGAAAGAAAAAAGAGTATTCTGAGGTACAATTCACATAGATAATAGTATTTGAATACATTTGACTATGAAGAAAAGAACGGTGATTAAAATTAAAAAATGGACATTATTAGTTACTACTGGGATAATGCTAATATTAATATCATCTGTGGTGGTGGTAAAAGGAGATTTTATAATAAATTCTGTAAGTACGCCTAATGTGTTGGATGGTGTTAAAGGGACAGAATGGGATGATGCAAATTCAACCACCGTAACCCTAGACCTAATTGCAGGTAATGGGCTGCCGAATATTTCTGTTACTCTCTATGCTTATGTTGACCTCACAACTCTCTATATGGCATTTGAATATGATGATGGCACTCTTTTAATTAACGATTGGATGGCAATACTCTTCGATATTGAGGAAGATAACGACTGGGATTATGGTCCCTCAGGTGCTGACTACTTTGATACTGTTATTGCTATGCACCAATCATCTTGGCTTTTTGATGATCAGTATTGTTATCAAGAAATGTTCACTCCTGATATACAGTACGATGTTCAAGGAAACGGAACGGTTACTGGAGAAGGCTACTTTATCGAGTTTTCTCATCCCTTAAACAGCGGTGATACGGCTAGTTACGATATAAGTCTGCAAGACGGAGATACTATCCAATTTAAGCTATTAGGAAATGATGAAAACGGGACACATTGGGGGTTGTATACGATGGTAAACCCAGCAAATTTGACAATTGCCCCTGGTACAATCATTGAATTCACTGATTTCAATAATTTACTACCATTTGTCTCCTTTATAGTTATTATAGCAATAATGTATACACGAAGAAAGCACTGAATTGTAGTATGGTTGTAAACTTCGTTATCATCCCACACACCTTTTTTTTTAGAAAATAAATACCTCAATTAGTACGTAACTTAGACTCTGTAATCTTTATTGCTGCGCAATTGGGACATGGTTGGGCTTATTGTGCAGCTGCGAAAGCTCCTTAATCACGTGATGACATAAAAGTACAAAAGATGACT
>JAEOTF010000266.1 GCA_016840025.1 Candidatus Hodarchaeota archaeon | reverse complement strand
GTTTTGTTACTCCTTTGTTACTTCTTTTTATAATGAATAGGTCTACAATTGATGTAATGATCATGAAAACTTACATTAGGAAAATCATTTCCACCACAATAGGGACATTCGGGCTGATCCACACAGGTACATATATGAGTAGTGTAAGCGAATCTATTAGCAAATTCGGTCTCATGACATTTGGGGCACTCAGGAGTATCTCTACATAGCCAGACATGCTTTACATAACTAGATTTAAGAAAATAATTCGTCTCTTCACACTTTGGACATATAAGCGTGCGTACACATTCTAATAAATGCTCTGCATAGCTACTTTCAGTCGGGAAATAAGTATCGCCACAATAAGGACATTTCTTTCGCCACCCATAATGTTTGTTAGAACAATCTGAAACATGGCCAGAAAAACTAACTTTACTAGTAAAATCTTGCCTTTCGCAAAAAGGACACTCAAGCTGACGACTACATGCCCAAACATGACTTTCATATGTTTGATGTGTTTCAAAGTCAAACTTGCCACAAAAAGGGCATATACACGCCTTTACCTTTTTAATTGGTGTTTTTAAGATTTTAACCATCCATTGTAAATGGTATCCGAGATGGCTCTCTTCACTTAACCGCCTAGTTATTCGGTAAGAATGCCAAAAAACTTTATAACCAAGATGTGTACTCCATGATGGCTCTGTAAGAAGAATTCGATGTATTAAGGCTTGGATCTGTGCTAATACTTGATTCTCTTGAATAGTTCTATCTGCTAAAAGATATTGACAATGCGGGCAGAAAAGGAGCCATTGAGATTGAAAATCTTTTAGTTTTGTTCTCTGATAAAGAGGTTTCTTACAGGCAGGGCAATTTTCACGTAATTTAACTCCATGTGAAGGACATACAAGAATGAAGGGCAATCTCCAACATCTTCTGAAATAACGGGCAGACTCATTTAGCCAACATATAGGACCTTTTATTCTTAGTTAAGATAAAAAAGGTGATATAAACAGTCGATTAAATCGAAAAATAAAGAAAAAAGAAAAAGACAAAGAATGAAGTTATGGTTGAAAGACAGGGAAGATTTTGGTTATTTCTCGGGGATCTTCTAGAATATACGGGATTGTCTCCGTTTCCACATAGGGAGAAGTAACATCACTTAATAGCACAATAACCCGTACTGTATTTCCTAGTTCTTCACAGATAGAAACGCCCCAAATTACTTCTGCGCCTTTCTCAATTTCGCGCCCAATTTGCAGTACAATTCGTTCTGCGTCCTGCAAAGTCAATTCAACTCCGCCGAGAACACATACTAGGGCTTTCTTTGCAGTAGAGACATCTAAATCATTTAATAATGGATTGGACAGCGCAGATAACACCGCTTCGTCGACTTTATTCTTTGTTGTATCTATTTCACCCATTCCTATCATAGCAACTTTACCGTCACCGAGAATTCGCCGGACATCAGCAAAATCAAGGTTAATCAACTGAGGAGTGGTAATCAGTTCGGTAATTCCTTTTACAGAACGAACTAGAATCTCATCGGCTATTTTAAACGCCGCTATCATGGTAATCTCAGAAGAAAGCTGTAGAAGTTTTTCATTTGGGACAATAATTACAGTATCACTGGCTGCATAGAGTTCTCGAAGACCTTTTATTGCATTATCAATTCTAACAGCTCCTTCCATCCGAAATGGAAGTGTGCATACAGAGACGGTTAGGGCTCCTTTTTCCTTGGCTAATCCTGCTATGAACGGGGCAGCTCCCGTACCAGTTCCACCACCTAAACCACATGTAATGAAGATAAGATCGGCATCTACCAAAGATTCAAGCGAATCTGCACTTTCTTTCGCTGCCATATGACCATGTTCGGGATTATTACCGGCACCAAATCCACGGGTGGTAGTTCTGCCTATCAAGAGTTTCCTATCGGCCCGTATGTTAAGAAGATGCTGGGCATCGGTATTAACCGCAGCAGTTTCAGCTCCGCTAATTCCTACGTGATGAAGGCGGTGTACAGCATTATTACCCGCACCACCGACACCGATTACGCGGATACGCGGAAGGGAACTCTGAAGAATACGTACAATCTCATCATCAATATGGTCATTTCTTGTAGAAGAGAAGACTGAAGAAGAAGAAGATGGTGGAGCATTCTTGAATGCATCTCTGAGTAGGGATTCCATATTAAGCACATTCCTTGCACAATAAGAAGATGGTTCATACCTTAATCCTAAAGAGTAAATATTATGCAAAGAATATACAATATGATGCATTGTTTTAGTTAAATAGAAGTCATATTACACGTATTCGAACAATACTCTCTTCTACTCACTAAAAGAGTTTCTAATTTTCTATAAGTCTTTGTGTTCTTATTAGGTGTTCATTCCACATAATATCAAATCAAACGATGTCGGTGTTTTACGACCGAAATTGTAAATTTCCTTCTGGAAAGATGTGATCCATCGTGTTACACGAGAGTGTTGACATATCAGCTCAACTCATTGGCGAATATCACTTCTCATGTTATCGGGCTCAGATACGGGCAATAGATAATCAAATACAGCCGTTAATATCCTATGATTGCGATATGGAAACGCAAAATCTAATTCATGAGCTAGCAATTCGAGTACGGGACAGGATTTTAAATCAAGAAGCATCAACACAGATTCTTAAACTTGAAAAAGTTCTATCGAGGGTCACGAATGTTCTTAACCAAGAGATTGCACTTTTTGATGTAGAAATCTTTGAAGCCGAGGTAGAATTAATCAAACCTATCGTATTCTTAGAGCTTCTGGGTATAGGTAAATTAGCTCCGTTATTAATTGATTCACGGGTTGAAGAAATTTTTTTCTCTGAACAGGAATTTATCGTCTATATGGATCATGCAGATTTTGGTAGATGTAAAACCGAGATCTATCTTTCATCTAAGGACATTTCGAATTTTTTATCCAGAGTAACTATGGAAAATTCAATGTCTCTCAGCAAACTGAATCCTTCGATGAAAGCAGATTTAGTAACATCATATTTTCATGCAAGGGTTACAGCAGATATTCCTCCACTGGCGGTGGATGGTAATACAATTAGTATTCGGAAATTATATCATTCTCATCTCCACCTTCCTGATCTTGTACTGAATGGTACATTATCGGCAGAAGCTGCAGCCGTTGTATTGTTTGCACTCCTTCAAGGTGCAAATTGTACAATTATAGGCGCCCCTAGTGTCGGTAAAACCACATTCCAGAACGCATTACTAACTTTCATACCCGATCACTGGCGGGTAGTCACTGTGGAGGACGTTCTTGAATCTGAACCCCGTACAAGTGGTGGTCATCTGGTTAGGTTCAAAGTAACCCCTCTAGAGGCTGGTAAAATTGCCCACAAGCAAACCAAAACCGATGAAGTCACTAAGCTTTTGCATCGATCGCCGGATTATCTTTGCTTGGGGGAAATAAGCACCGAGGAGCATGCCCGAGCTTGGTTTCACGCACTTTGTGCAGGTATCCCGAGCATTCAGACAATACATGGAGCAAATGTTGAGGCGCTCCTACGACGATTGGAAAAGATCTTTCAAATTCCATCGGTGCTTATCCGAACCTCTGCTCCTCACATTATGATCATAATGCGAAGTAAATGGGTAAGGGCAAAACGAGTGAGAAAAGTGGTTCGGATTGTGGAGATTGCGGAAGACCCTGAAAAACAAGTAGGTGAAATTCAGCTTCGAGAACTTTTCAAGTATGACCCAGAAACGGAAACACTTCAACCACAGGCATCAGTGCTCTCTTCAACCATGCTTAGGCAATTTCAAATGTTTGAAGTATCTGCAAAAGAGGAAATAGAAGCCATTCTAAGAGAAATTGGCTATTTTCTAACTAAGAAGCAACAAAATCCATCTTTTAGCACACTTTATACTGAATGTTTGAAAAATTTCTCTTTATTCAAAGAACTATAATTAAATGAAGTAGGCTAGTCTCATTATCTATTCACTAATTACTAATTCACATTCCCTTTTCTAAAAAATTTCTTCTAACATTCTTAAAATTAACTAAAACGAATTAAAAATGATAGAACTACTATATATAACTAAATTCGTTATTTAAATAAATAAAAGTGATAAAATAATAAGTAGTTGAAAAATAAGTTAATTAGAAGGGCAAAAATCATAGAAATTTAAGAAATTAGGGCAAGAAAAGACAAGAAATAGATTATTCAACATCTATTAGCTGATCCTTGGTTTCACTTTCATTTTAAGTCACTTTCGGTGACCTCTCCCTATCACCCTGTGCTCCTTCTATACTTTCTTCACATTACTACATTGAGGTATAGCCGCCGATGCCCAGTAGTCAAAGATGTGAAGAATGTCAAGGTGAAATCATACAGACAGTAGCCGACCTTGTATGCTCAAAGTGTGGGCTTATTATAAGCCCTGTATATGTTGAACCCACCATGCCTTATGATAGTAACGATAACTCGGAAGCATCTTCCTATGGTGTCTCTCAAGGGTACCGTCTCCATATTGCGGATAATCTAGGTACATTTATCGGAAATTATGGAGATTGGCGTCTTCGAGATTCTAATGGTCGTTCTTTAAGTTCTTACCAGTCTGAGAAATTCAGCCGTTTGAAAAAAATAAACGATATTTATCTGCATACTACTCCCCAACAGAAGAGGGAATACCGTGGTCTTCGAATTCTTAATGCTGTCACTGGAACGCTAGAGGTTCCTGAAAAGGTTCGATCAGAGGCTTGTTACCTGTTTAGAAAAGCACTGAAGGATTCTGCCATAAATTCAACCATTCCAGAATTGACAGCAGGGGCTCTATATTTAGCAATTCGCATTTTAAAGGTTACAGTACGTCTTCAAGATATAATTTCAGCATTTGAACAACATAGCAGCAGCATTGAAGGGAAAAATCTTCTTAAGGCAGCTGTTAAGATTAAAAAACTAACTGGGCAAACTGTCCAACCAGTTAAATCTGAAGACTTTATTAATAAAGCAGTTGAGGCACTTTGCTCTTCTAAAATGGTGAAAGTATCTTGTGCAAAGAGGTCTGTGTCAATTGATAAGTTTCGAATTGAATTACGAAATAAAACACGGTTTTTGCTCAAGAATTTTCCTTTAAACAAAAGAGGTGGTAGAAATCCCTACATTTTTGTTTGCGCTGTGCTTGTGGCTGCTGATAAGATACTAGCTCGGGAAAAAAATCGGCCGACCATTCTAACACAACGATTAGTAGCGCAAGAATGCGAATTAGCCGAATATAGTCTGCGAGAACATTATTTAAAACTCGTTAAACCTCGATTTCTTGCAAACACAGTTGTTTCTAGCTAGTAAATCAATAAATAGGGGCATTAAACCCCTACTTTCCCTATAATCTCTTTTTTATGAATCTTTCAGGGTACTGACTCGCAGTCAGATAAGGACCGTCAACAAGAGTTTCCCAAGCCATTTCTCCACAAAGAACTCCTAACTCCGCTACTGTTAAAAAGGGTTTCAGAAATGATTTATAATCATCCAAACTCTGCCTAATACAATGTGTAGTTACCCAAGCGTCAATAAATGAGAAGTTATTAAGAGATTTTGGATCCACACGTGTGGCTACAATTGTTACTGCTCTTTTATTCATGTTTTTAATCCATCGTTCTGCTAATGTTGTAAGCTGGGGTCTTTTTTGTCCGCTTTTTAGCCCCAGAATGACTCCCCATACTTCTGCGTCTCGCGCTTTTTCTATTAATGCATAACGTTTCATTAGGAATTTTTTTCTCCGATCTACAGCAAAAAATTCAATCTTATTTGAAAATGGATCTAATGAGATAACTGGCTTTTGTTGATCTAACATGACTGCTAATGCATGGAATTGTCCCCCTGCAACACAAAGAATAGCATCTGTAGTACTTATAGATCCAAATCTTGTCTCACATCCAAGAATCTGACCTTTTTGAAGCCTTCCTCTATTTGGAGGAATTAAAACATCAATTTTTTCTAGTTGAAGCTTTTTTGCTAGGTTAGATAAAGCGTAAACATGTTGAATGGTACCCACTAGTGTTAGAGAATTCCATAGGTTTCCCCTACATAATTTACCAATTTTTTCTGCGAATTGATCGAGATCAATGTCTATATCTATAGTTACATATACTAAATCAGGGATTAACGGAGAATGATGATAGAATGAATGTCCAATATGAACAATCACATCAATCTGCAATTCCAAGGCAGATGATAAAGGTAAATCACAAGCCCCAAAGCACTCGTCTCCCATGATAAATACATTCTGGCACCTTTCTTGTATTTCTGACACAAAAGCAAGAAATTCTTTGTTGAGTAAACCTTCAGGACATTGTATGAGAACTCGATTATAGTCCTTAGAATGGAGAAATTGGAGTGCCTCAGAATAATTCTTATGTTGAAATTCTTTCATTTAGTTCTCAACAAAACGATTTGTACTTTTAGGCATAGAAAAAATAGTTTTTGATCCAAATTTCTTTCTTATATTTGATTTTCTGGCAGAAAGGCTAGTTTTAGCAGATATTTGGGGTCAGAATGGGTGCTGACTTCACTTAAGTTGTAATTACAACATTATCAATATTAAAATGCCGTTTCATCAATAAGCGAGATCTTGCAATATTTCTACCGTTTTTTCCAATAGCTTTACCTTTCTCACTTGATCTAACAGTGACAATAGCCTGTTTTTGAGTTCTTTTTTTAGTTATTGAGACCTTAGATATTCGGGCAGGAGCAAGGCACTTCTGGACGAATTTTTCTGGTTCAGTACTATACTCTACTATTTCAACAGTTTTATTAAGCTGCTGTCTAACTCTATCAATGGTTGAACCACCTATACCTATGACTTTACCGATATCATTGGAATCTATGACAAAAATAACTCGATTTTCATCCGCAATCCATACACAATCTCGTGGGACAGTTCCAGTAAGATTCTCAAGGATTGCCACGAATCTCAATTCGTCACTTGTCATTTTAAGTGGCATTAATTGACCTCACTGGTCGTATCAACTATATCCAGAATTTTTGAATCCCCAGGATCATGTATAGTAAGTGCACTAACTCGATGGGGCCGTCCACAGATTGTTCCTAGATCCAAACTAGACTTGGTAAGTGTCATTAGCGAGGTTTTTGAATCCTGTAGAAAGAATTTGATTCTTTTAGCAATATCTAAGGGGCAATTTTCTGCTAGAATGATTAGTCTTGCCTTTCCTAATTGTGCATTTCGAATTGCGTTCCTAGCTCCAAGTTCAACTTTACCAGACTTGACCGCCATATTGATAGCTCGATCGATATCTATTTCTACCATTCTTTATCAC
This sequence comes from Candidatus Hodarchaeota archaeon, assembly GCA_016840025.1. The sequence continues at coordinate 4,173 of JAEOTF010000266.1, read as the reverse complement.
TTCATTCTATTTCTGTTTCTTCTTCTTCTTTTTGAGCAGCGACTACTCCGGGCATCATTGTAAGATCAACTGACCCCGTTCCTAGGGGAATAATTTGACCAATTATGACATTTTCAGTTATTCCTCGAAGTTTATCAACTTCACTTCTGGCAGATGATTCCAATAAATGTTTTACAGTCACCTCGAATGAAGCGCGTGCTAACACGCTATCTTTCTCTCCACTAATTCCATGTCTGCCAATTTGGCGTAGGTTCCCATCTAATGTCATTAGATCAGCAACAAGCATGATATGTCTCATATCAACGTCTAAACCTTGATCTTGTAGTACTCCCATGGCTTCTTTTATTATCGCATTTCTTGCAGCTTCTATTCCTAGCGTATCTTTTATTTCATGAATATGATTCGTCGTCGTTTTTTCTGGATCAACGCCAGAAATTCGAAGAACTTCAGGAAGATTGCTTCCTTCAGTATAAAGCCGCCATTCATCTCCTTCTTTACGAATAATCACCCTTTTAATTCCTTTTATCCCTTTAAGTTGGACTTCTTCGATTTTTTCACTAAGTTTAGGGAGTTGTTCGGGAGAAGCGTCTTTTAATTCCACAATAATGACCTTATTCTCCTCTTTTATCTCACCTTTTTTCAATTTTTTAATTTTTTCAGCAACAAGCTCATGAGAGAGTCCTTTATCATCTAAAAGCCTTTCATTTAGATGGATTCTGATTTGACTACGAGCATAATCAACCTCAACATCATCAGCAATATTATTAATGGTTGTTAGCTCAATAAGACGTTGTACTTCTTGTGCTGCCGCTTTATCCTTGGCTACAGCTTCATCAAGATACACAGTCATGATTGGTGAAATTGGATTCTTTCTGGCATCCATCAATTCAATAAGGCGTGGTAATCCAAGTGTTACGTTTAATTCGGCAACACCCGCATAGTGGAAGGTTTTTAGGGTCATTTGAGTCCCTGGTTCCCCGATAGACTGAGCTGCAACGGTTCCGATGGCCTCTCCAGGCTCGACAAGGGACATTTCAAAGGATTGGACGACTCTATTCAAAATTCCATCCAGTTCCTCTTCCTCTAAATCCTCAATATCCTTTACCTTTGTATAAAGCTCATCACGAATTTTTGGAGGCAATTTATCATACTTGCCAATTAAAGTTCTAATTTGTTCGTTTGTTAGCCCTGACATTGGCATTCACTCATGAACAAGTTTCTTCTTTTTTCGTGTGCTAAACCCTCGTTCTGCCAAGATGGCATCGATATCTACTGGCTTTCCGTGGTAAGACTTCATAGGATCAACCCCATCTTCACCATAATTAAACTGTACAATCTTTCCTTCAGCAGTTCGAACAACTCCATCATAACTTACTTGAAGATCTTGTAAAGCGTTAACCAAACGTCGTTGGAGATAACCTGATGTGGATGTTCGTACAGCGGTATCAACCAACCCTTCTCGACCACCTTGCGCATGGAAAAAGAATTCAATTGGGTTTAGTCCACTTCTATAGTTAGCTTTTACAAAACCACGAGCAAAAGGACCCATTTCATCTTTTTTGAAATGAGGCAGTGCCCGATTGCGATACCCCCTAAGAATCCTTTGCCCTCGGATAGCTTGTTGGCCAACACAGGCGGTCATCTGAGAAATGTTTAACTGATTCCCTCGAGCTCCTGTTACAGCCATAATAACAGCACTGTTAGATAGACCGAGGTATTCCTGAGTGACACGCCCTGCGCCATCTCGCGCATTCGAAAGTACGCCCATGATCAAGCTTTCTAGAGTTTCACGAGGAGTCTTACCAGGCTGATGTTCCAATCCGCCTATTTTGTAAGTTTCTATATATTCATCCACTTTCTTTTCTGCATCTGCTATTATTCTATCGATACGATCCTTGGCCTCTTGGTCAATTTCCACAGTAGAAAAGCCCAAACTAAAGCCTATATGTGTTAAATATTCAAGTAAAAGTTGTGTAAGCGAATCAATGAATTTTCTAGCCTCATCTGCACCATGATCTTTGACTACCCGGTGTAAAACGCTTTCTGATTCATCGGCTCCAATCGCTCGTCGGTCAATCGATCCAGCAAGTAGTTCGCCATCCACGATCACTACATAAGCATCATGAATGCAGCCCTCTCTTTGACAAACTGCTTCTTTCTTACATACTCTTGCACGACTCGTCATAGTTACGTCTGTTGGCAGAAGAAGACTAAAAATCTGTTTACCTGTCCATCTTTCTACAGGATATTCAATAGCAGGGGGAGGAAGCTCTTTTTCATATCTTCCTGCTAATAAAAGTTGCCAAGCATATTCTTTTGTTAAGAGAGTTTTCTTTTGAGTAAGTAAAAATGCCGCTGAAACATAATCATGAATAGCCCCAATGATAGGTCCACCATATCTTGGAGATAGAATCTGTTCTTGAACTCTCATGAGAACTCTTGTCTCAGCTCGCGCTTCTTCACTTTGCGGGACATGAACATTCATTTCATCCCCATCAAAATCCGCGTTATATGGAGTGCAAACGCATAAATGAAGTCTAAATGTTTTTTTAGGCATTACTCGAACTTCATGGGCCATTATTGACATTCTATGTAGCGAAGGTTGTCTATTAAAGAGAACTATATCCCCATCACGCAAATGTCTCTCTACTGTATAACCTTGATCGATGTTCTCCGCAATAGTCTTCAGATCTCCTACGAATCTTAGATCAACTCGTTTTCCATCTGGACGAATGATATAATTAGCCCCTGGGTGAGCTTCAGGGCCATGCATAACGAGTTCTTTCATTTCTTCAATATTCCACTCGGTTACTCTTTCTGGAACGGTTAAGATCTTAGCGACTTGCTCAGGAATGCCAACTTCATTGATTGAGATGTTAGGATCGGGTGAAATGACTGTTCGGGCGGAAAAATCTACCCTTTTTCCCGAAAGATTACCCCTAAATCGTCCTTCTTTACCTCTCAGGCGTTGAGTAATTGTTCTTAGTGCTCTACCAGATCTATGTCTTGCTGGAGGAATTCCAGCAACTTCATTATCTATATAAGTGGTGATATGATATTGAAGTAATTCCCATAAGTCTTCTACAATTAGTTGAGGTGCTCCCGCTTCAATATTTTCATGAAGGCGTTGATTTATTCTAATTATATCTACAAGTTTATGAGTCAGATCATCTTCACTTCGGACTCCTGATTCAAGAGTAATGGATGCTCTTACGGATACAGGAGGAACGGGGAGAACATTCAAGATCATCCATTCAGGACGCACATATTTTGCATTTATACCTAACAGAAGTAATGCGTCTTCCCCAATCCTTTCAAACCTTTCTTGAATCTCAGTAGGCATCAACCTAACTGATCCTACGGGAGTCTCTTCAAAGAATGTTGTAGGTTTTTCATACTTGATTTTATACTGAACCTCTTGACAATGAGGACAATTCTTGGTTTGTCGCTTCCTAGCTGTTTTCACAACTTCTTTCATAACCGATTCACTAATATTCTCAGTCTCTTCTAGTTCTTTATACATCAGGTTCTTATAGTACCCGATCTCTTCGGTGTCCAATAGGATGCGCGAGCAACTCCTGCATATCCCTCGTAGGATCTTATAGATGATGCTCTTTGCATAGCCTACGTGGATTACTGGGCGTGCGAGTTCAATAAGCCCAAAATGTCCCGTACAGTCTCCTACCTGGTTACCGCACGTTCGACACCGTTGTCCAGGCTCAATTGTACCTAACCGCCTGTCCATCAACCCACTTTCGATCGGCGTCCCGTCTTCATTATACGTATCTGCTGTGATGATCCGTGCTACGGCCATCTTCCTGATCATTTCTGGCGCAAGAATCCCGAACCGGATCACTCTTATCTTTTTCAGTTCTAATTGTCGCATTTTCTAACTCTGCCTACCACTTCATTCATTTAGGTTGTTTGCCTTATTCTTTTTAGTTGTAAATTTTATAATTACAGCTATTCTGTCATTTACTACACTATTCTTACTCGTCTTCCCAATTTCAGTATAAAATAAAGTAGAACTATTCAAACTCCTCGCCTTTTGGACATTATAATCTATTTTTCGGATGTTAATTATCCTAGTACTTCCTTTTATTGGTATAAGTTTATCGCATCGGTTTTTCACGCTTACCCATCAAAAGGGATTCTAATGAAACTCCATTTACG
>JAEOTF010000032.1 GCA_016840025.1 Candidatus Hodarchaeota archaeon | reverse complement strand
TGCTTCCCTCAATATTGTATCTGCTTTTTCTTTTGCTTCAATCATTATTTGTTTCGCTTGCATTTCTTTTTCTAGAACCGTCTTGAAGGATTCAATCAAGGTTTACACCAAAACTAAATTAGTTTTGAACGAAAAACTTTAAGAGTCTTTCCCCTGCTTTTAGGGGATATAAATGACTCACTCATGAGTCAGTTTAAAAAAAAGAGCTACGAACAACTCTTTACACCTGAAGATGGTATTATGGCTGAGATGCGAAAGCTCAATGTTGTTGTCTTCGAAGAGTATATTGATGCCGTTGTCCGATCCTTAGGACAGGCTGGCTTAGTTCAATTCATTGATATGCGTGAAAAACTAGAAGATTGGAAAGGTGTCTTAGTTCCCCACACGGTTCCAACAGGAACTCTGGCAAGATGTTCAAACATTCTTTCGAAAATTGAAGCTGCTGCTGAAAATCTAAATATAAAGTCTGATGATTTTCCCTCAGTCGAGATACCTATTTCGAAGGAGACGATGGAAAAAGTTCTAGAACAGGTAGAAAAGGAACTGTTAGAATTACCCATTGAATCTATTACTAAAATCTATTCATTGATTTCAAGAATTGACGAAGTTGTTAAGGCCCTTGGAGTAAATCCAGAGCAAATTACGATAAAAAAGATTACGTTAAAAGAATCTGTAAAAGAAAATTTAGAGCATATTGAATTTGAATTGTCTGAGATCGAAAAAACGGTTGAAACAATTGGTCTGAGAGACCGCCTCACATTAGTAGATAGAATAAAATCTATGTCATTGGACGAGAAAGTTGAAATCGGCAAAAAATTCGCTGAACTCTCAAAATTTGTAATAGAAAGTGAAAGACATTTCGGAGCGAGGCTATTAGCACTAAAGAAAACCGTTGTGAACATAAGGTCAACTATTGAAACAGAAAACAAATTCGGAGATATTCGTGACGACCTGCTAACTTTACGAAAAATTGTAGAAAAAGAGAAACAAATAGCCGAAGAACAAGAGAAATTCATTCGAAGTGCAAAAACTGTTTATTTCGAGGCTTGGGTACCCGAATCCCTAATCAAGGAAGCAAGAAACTGGATAAAGAAAGCCTCTGAAGGCAACAGTATAATAACCGACGAGTTACCAACTCGAAAAGAAAAAGTTCCAATCATAACTAAGGAATGTCCAAGCTACTTGCAAGCTTTTGGTAAACTAGAATGTGCATATGGGTATCCCTCCAGCGGGGACATTGATCCACTTCGCTTTTTTGCAATAACATTTCCGATACTTTTTGGGATAATGTTTGCGGATGTCGCACAAGGTGCCATCTTTGTTCTAGCCGGAATTATTTTAACCTATATTCGAAGAAAAAACAAAGTGAAAGATGCGGGAGACATCATTCGATACTTACTAATCAGCGGTGAGATGCTTATATTCATCGGTTTTTCTGCCATCTTTTTCGGATTTATCTTCGGCGAGTTTTTTGGTCCATCAGGTGTCCTTCATCCAATAACTTTAGGAACAATTGGACCGTTCCAACTTGGCGGATTTGAACCTACCCAAGAGCCTATGAAGATGTTAAAATTTTCGATATTCGTAGGAGCAATTCACATAAGCTTAGGACTCGTTTTGAGATTTGTAAATGAAGTAAGACACAAACATTACAAGCTTGCCCCAATACCGGTTTGCTGGATATGGTTGTTGTTAGGTAGTCTGTTCATGTGGGCATATTGGGGGGGAATCTCGAACATTTCAAGTTGGTTTTCGGAAGGTATCCTAATGTTTGGAGGACTTATCATTTCGCCACTAATCATTATTCTTATAGTCACAGCGATGGCTGAAGGTTTTATGGAGGGCATAGGATTCACCGTAGAAGTTTTTGCTGAAACTTTGAGCCATTCTATGTCTTACAGCCGAATAATGGCGTTGGGTCTAGTTCATAGCGCGATGAACTACTTGTTTTTAGTTTTGGGGGGAGTTGAACATGGTATTTTTCCGCTACAGAGCATCCCATTGATAGCCATAGGAACCATTCTTGTAATGATCATTGAAGGTCTAGTAGTTTTTGTGCACACTCTTCGTCTTCACTGGGTCGAATGGTTTTCAAAATTTCATTCAGGAGAGGGAATTCCTTTTAAACCATTTAGGTCTACTTAATATAAACGAGGGTTCAAAATGGATCCAATTCTCATGAGTCTCATCGGTTTGGCGTTGGCAATTGGGATACCTATTCTATCAGCTGCCATTACAATTATTATCTGCGGAACTGCATTAGCAGGAATTGGCACAGAAAAACCAGAATTACTTAGTAGGTTGATTATAACAGTAGTTTTAGGTGAAGCTTTAGCGATTTATGGATTACTAATAGCCTTCATGCTATTAGGAAAGATACCCGATATTACTACTGCAGATGCTGCAAGTAAGGCTCTTATTTCAGGGGTAATCATTTCTGTAGCAGCTGCCTCCGCGGGAGCTGGTATTAGTTACAGTGGTTCTTCATTAATTGCGGCAACAGCTGAAAATCCTGATACTTTCTCTTCAAACGTTATTGGAGTAGTACTATCAGAAGCATTAGCAATTTATGGATTATTGATAGCCTTCATGGTAATTGGTACGATCTAGTAATAGATCTGTAATTGGAAGAATAAATTGTGAAGGGTAAAGTCAATTATTACAAGTATTACGAAAAACTAATGAAAATGAATCTTGAGCAGTCAATAGTCAAAACCCCCGAATTTCACAGTTTATCTGAAATTTATCCGGATATCACGGAATCTATTAAATTAAGAAGAGAACTACAAAGATTAACTAGAAAATTTAAATTGGAGAAAAATACATCAAAAAAAATCAAGATAAAGAGAGAAATAAACATAATAAAAACTAAGTTACGAAAAAATAACCTTCTTAAACGTTTACACGGGGAAAATAAACAAGAAGCCATTTTCCAAAGAACTATGAAACTCAAATCATCAAAAAAGATCTTTTCCAAATTTAGAAAAAGATATGATTCAACCTTTGGAAAATCAGTTAACAATTTTAGAAAACAATTAAGAAAGAATCTTCCCCCATCGATATTAAGTCTAAGAGA
>JAEOTF010000265.1 GCA_016840025.1 Candidatus Hodarchaeota archaeon | reverse complement strand
TGGCGTGCTTTCGTTACACTAACTTCAAATAGATTAGGAGAAATACTCGCAACCTTAGCTCTTGAACCAGATAGATATAAAAGATTATTAGAAGAAGGTAAAAGAATCGGAAGAAGAAATCTAGAGTACCTTGATAAATGGATATCAAAACAAGAAAGGATAAGCTGGGTGATACCCGAATCAAGTTTAATGGGTTTTCCAAAATACGATTATCAAATTGATTCATGGGAGTTCGCTGAAAAAGCATTAAAATTCAAACTATTACTAGCACCGGGCATAGGATTCGACGTTGAAAATCACGTTAGAATGGGTTTTGGAATGGAAAAAATCGAGGAGTTAACAGAGGGTCTAAATAGGTTCGATCATTTCCTAAAATCTTTAGAATAATTCGAGTTGAGAAAGAAGTTTGCCCAAGAAAATTACGATCGGAGATATTGAAGCAGATCCCGGGAGCAAGGCTCACGGTTTTATAAAAGTTGCTGATGTAGGAGGTATATCAACCAAGTTTCCAGTGATGATTGTTAATGGCTCAAAAGAAGGACCTACATTATGTGTAACAGCCGGTATTCACGCAACTGAATATCCTGGGATTTTCGCTACAATGAAAATCCTTAATCAAATCAATCCAAAGGATCTTAGTGGAGTCCTCGTGGGTGTACCTATTGTAAACACACCCAGTTTTCCCCCAAGAACGCAGTATGTATGTGCCGTTGATGGATTAGACATAAATAGCGTCTGCCCCGGAAAACCAGATGGCTCCTTAAGTTATCTTATTGCTTACAAGTTGTTTAGAGAAGTGATCTCAAGGGCTGATTATTTAATTGACTTGCATGGTGGAGATTTTTGCGAAAAGTTGGTTTCGGGAATTACTATTTTTGGAAAAACCGGAAAAGAAACAATCGATAAAGAATCGGAGATCTTGGCAAAATCGTTTCCAACAGATTACGTGTGGGTTATTCAAAGTACTGAGGGTAAAAGTTGTAGAGAAGCTGCTAATAATATGGGTATACCTGCCATTGTTGCCGAAGCTGGCGGTTCTGGTGAGCTTGATCAATCAGCCGTTGCCTTTCACATCGAAGGCTTAATGAATGTGATGAAATATCTGAAAATGATTGATGGGTCTCCTATAAGGAGGCATAAACCAAAAATCATCAATAAACTGAGTACAATAAAAACCATTTCTGGAGGCTTCTTTGTATCAAAAGTAAAAAGTGGTGATACCGTGTCTAAAGGGAAAATCGTGGGAGAAATATATGATCCATTTGGTGTTCCTGTCGAGAAACTACTCGCTCCTATCGACGGTGTTGTAATACTTCTTATGTATCCTTCAGCTACAACTCCAGGAAGCAACCTGATGTTTATAGGAGCAGAATAATAACTGCCTGATTTATAAAACACTTTTCTTTTCAGTTATATATCTTATTTATGTACAATCGCGCATGCGGTGGATAAAATTAACTTTTTTAATATCTTTTTGTGGTGTCGGGTGGGTGGGGTCGGTTTTTCTTACATATATTTTAGTTTGTGTTTTTTTGTGTTTTTTTCTGTTCTACTGCTACAGAAATGAATGCATTAAGTGTTAAACCATTCTGAAAAACTCTGGCTTATGTAATATCCATTATCATTAAATACTTCTACAATCAAACGAGTGCGCTCATTTCTTGGTACATCTAAAGTTAAATTTATGGTAATATCTCTTCCAAATTGTAAGTCAAATGGATCGCTTTCAACAGGATTTAAAACCAGATCATTACCTGCATCAAAGGCAACCCATACTTTATAATTTTTAGCAATGGTTGTACCCAAATTCTTCACGTTTATAGAAATGTCTAATTTTCGATTGTCCCAAGAAGCCTCCCAATTATGACTAATAACTTGCATTGGAGATAGCCCATATATATTTACTGATACTTGATATTCTTCGGGGCACTCACCGATTTCATAGCCTTCACCTGTAGTTTCTAAGTAAAAGTAATTCTTCCCTTCAAAAAACCAATAATTTCCATAAGCATCTATGTTCACTCCAACAGCCATATGCCTTGGAGGGTTAATCAAAACTACATCAGAATTCATACCATATAATAATGCCGCAGTAAGAATTGATGTATCCTCACAGTCTTCCCCCCATAAATCAAAGTCTCTATAGGAAACCTGGGGTATTCGTCGAAAGGAGTAGAGACATTATCATGTGTGTAAGGTAGACATTGTACAAAAGTAACCAATAAATGTACTTTCTCAATCTCAGTTAGATCTTCTTGAATAGCAATAACATTCATTTTCTCTACAATAGCCCTAAGATAATCATCATCGAAGGGGTGCGTAATGTATACCAAATAGTCCTCAGTTGGGATCCTTTCATGGGTTTCATAAAATTTATAGATTGATTTAGGAATAGCTATTGAAAGTTCCCATTTTTATCCAAATAACTCCATGAAAATTCTTTTCTGATTAACTCTGTTGATGCCCTGTCAGGAACTAGAGGAATCTCTCCTAAAACTAGTGCATAATCATCCATTAGTTCATCATACTTCTGTGATAACTCCGCATAGTCGCCATGTAATTTCTCAAATTAATATTGCAGTTCATTTCTTTCTGCAAATATCTCCTCATAATCATATTGAGAGCTAATTAATTTGTTTCTAATATTTTCAATTTGGCTAAGAAAACCAGATTCGACGCTCTCTGATTCGCTTTCAAACCCGAATTTTAATAATTGAATTTTATTCTGATAATACAATGTGGCAGAAGCCAATCCAACGATAATTCCTAAAAATATCCCGATTATATACACTCTTTTCTTGTCCTTAAGTACGAGTTAATTGGAGAAATATTTAAGAAATTATACTATTGCATGCATCCAAATGATTGTCTATACATGCAAATATTCACATGAATAATATTCGTAGGATGTTCCATGAGTCAAACAATACGAGCTAAAGCCTATTTAGAGTCCAATTATAAGAGCGCTAGGTTTCATCTTCACTGATACTTATAAAACCGTTGAACAT
>JAEOTF010000264.1 GCA_016840025.1 Candidatus Hodarchaeota archaeon | reverse complement strand
TAGCACTTATTTGATAAATATCTGCGAATGTTATATCATTGATGGTTGCATTCATAGCCTGTAGGTCTTTTTCAAATAGATCCTTTGATATTCCACGAATATTGTACCAATGATAAGTTTCTAAGGCGCAAATAACTGAAAGAAAAATCCAAAGTCTTTATTTTCTTTCTTGTAGCCAGTCTATGAAATCCTGACCTCGAAAAACATTGCTATCAAGACTTATCTTCACTTAAATCAATCCATTTTGTAATTTTGTATTCATCAATATCAGGATCTGGGTACTCTAAAGCTTCTCGAATCTTTTTCCGCCATGGAAGACTTTTCCTTTTTTTGATAACTTCAGAGATAATTTTACGGGCTTCAGGATCTGGAGAATAAGATTCTTTACCTAAACTCTTCTCAATCATCTGCTACTCCTTTCTTTCGGTTTTTTTCAATAACTCTCCTAACTCATCTAAAGAAAATTCTTCAAGTACTTCTGATTCACTAGCCTCACTTCCTGATTTGCTTTTTCCTGAGGAACTAGATTCAGTGCCAACAAGAACTTCTCTAAGTTTCTCAAATTTATCACCTTTAGTAAGATCAGAACTTTTCAATTTTTCTTTTCCTTTTTGAGTTATTTTCCAAACTTGAAGGAAGCTTTTATACTCGATCTCGGCATTTGCAATCAATTTACGGAGAACTGAGAAGATTTTATCTCTATGATATTCTACCTGCCCTGTTCGAGACATGATCTCTAATTGACCTAGAATCGCTAATACTGAAAGTCCTTTCTCTTCAGCCTCCAGCATATCAAGGATGGAAAGAGTGAGGAGCCGTGTATATTTATCTTGAATAGGAAAGAAATCTTCAGTCAAACGATCCTTGATCCATTTAAGGACTGGTAAAAAAGACTGTGGTTCTTTCGCAGTAGTAGAAAACACTTGATGAGGTCGGTCATAAATATTAAGAATTTTTAATCGATCAACAGCATAGGAAGGATGAATACGAGCGATATCTGTTTTATGAAAGAGGACAACTAAAGGTTTACCAACTGATTGAGCATGATCGAGGAGCTTATCAAATTCTTCTTTCATTTCGTCGAGGTGCTTATCATCAGTTCCGTCAATAAGAAAAAGGAGAGCATCAGCGTGATCAATAGCTTCAGTTACAAATTTCCGTACCTCTTTTCTACCACCGACTTCGTAGATAGTAAACGTGAAATTATCCTCAAAAGAGAGATCAGTGACCTGTTGAGCTGTAGAAGGAGAACCCACTGTAAAACGACCGTTTTGAAATGAACTAATGAGAGTAGACTTTCCACTATTTTCCAAGCCATAAAGTAGGAGTCGAATGTTCTTCATCGTAAAATCCCTTTATTATCCTTTCAATGAAATTAGTAAGTGTTTTATATTTTCTTTTACAGTAATTTTGCAGTTTTCCTACGGAAAGGAAGTACTTCAATATTAACCTTGCAGTTAAACGTGAGAAAGATTGGTTTCAAAGAGTAAATATTATCCGGCAATTTTCGGGATTATTCTAATAGCAAGTGCCATTCATCTCAATATTAACCTTATAGCAGCTATTAACAACGCTGACGACCCAAAAATTATTTTAGACGACGAGCTATTCCTAACTGCTCCAAGGGATCAGGTCAGTATTAATAAGGTAGTTCTTCGAGGGGACAACTTGACATTAAAGGTATCCTACGGAGGGGGGTGTGAGGAGCATGATTTCGCCCTTATTGCCCAAACAACCAATATGTCTATTCTACCGATCCATGTGTTTGTTCTGCTAAGTCATAATGCAAATGGTGATAATTGTCTTGCGTGGTTATCTAGAGACCTAACTTTTAATCTTGTACCACTAAAACGAGCTCATTCAAAAATAACTGACACAATAATCATACACCTAATCGGTGTAGAACAACTGATAACCTATAAATTGAGATCCGTCATTGCAACAACCACTACAGTCACCATTTCTGAAGAAGTATCTGCTAACACAGATAATCCCAATGTTCTTCCAAGAGTTTCACGTCTAGTATTCTATGTTGGTACTTCTATTATTGCTTTGTCATGTGGAATGGGTCTTGCTTACTTCTGGGAGCAATTTAGTAAGAGAAAATAAATGATGAGGAACTATCATCTATTTTCGCTACTCCAAGCTGGAAAATCTTTGCTCCTATATTTTCGGTGGTTTTCTCCTGATTACTAGAACAGCAACACTCGAAAATATCAGAAATGTTACCGTTGTTACTACCGTGCTTTCAGAAAATTCAGCGAGAGCTTCACCAGTAACCCCAAATTCGTCGACCTTAACCCAATTACCATTATCATTAAGTACTGCTCTTATACCGACGTTTGCTTTGGTAGTTAAAGCTGGAGCAGTCCCATTAACGGAAAATTGCTCAAAGGGGAAGACATCAAGTGCTGTTGTAGTCTCGTTTGTGCCAATCTGATTGTTAAGATCATCTAACCACTGGATGAAAAGAGTAGCCGATGGATGAAGACTAGTTTCCCAATTCGTATTTATCCATACCGTGAAATTCAGATCATTTCCCGCAGAAATTGGTGAGAGGGTTTGATTGATCTCAGTCCAACGAGAACCAGCAGAGGTTGTAGAAACATATGCACAACCTGCTCCACTATACGGACTAAATGTGCTATATTGGAAAACATCCGTAGAATTTCCTGTAACTGTCCATCCAGTTAAATCACTATCAAGGGTAGGATTGGCCAAGCTTACACTAACAGGTTTAGCATGACCAGATACAGGCATTATTAAGATCAAAACAAGAAATGAGAACAGAATTCTTTTTTTCACACTTAACACCTCTAATTTTACTCTCAAATAATTGGATCCGATACTAGAAAATAGTTTCAGAGTAATTAGCCTGATAGGTTGAACACTAAATTTTCTATAAAAAGAATAATTATTTAAAATGCTCTTTCTGCAGACCTGTTAACTTTTTTAAATTACAGCTGTTAAAGCCACTTGTATCAAATAGCGATATCTGATTCAATACTATTCGACTCACTATGAAAATCGTCTATCTAACGGTTTTCCAGAACATTGTGATTTAACTGTTAAGTAATGTTTAGTATCGTTTTCATGATCGTTAGGACATTTAGCGGATTCACCGCCCATACTACTACCGCTGCACGGTCTTTATAATTGAAAGCAACAATACTTGGAGGATCTGTTGTAGTTTTCGGACCGTATACAGACTCAGGTATTCCTTGTAATATCCCTTCTCTTTGCCATTTTTCAGGAAAGTCAATTGTTAGATGGCGTGTAAGGCATTCTATACCCAAAACATCATTTTTTCCATCAAAAAACGTTGCTTTCAGATTCCCTTCTCTTTCTGCTTCTTCTTTAAAGATTCGTGCGGTTATATCAAAATGTCGTTGAATTCTCTTACTAATGTCTTCATCGTCTTGAAAAGGATCATAGACAATACCGCATTCACGAAACGGACCAAACACTTCCTCGGGTGAAACGAGCCCAATATGAGGATAACTTGGATCTGAATGCTCTGAAAGGAATTTCCAACCCTCGTGAAATAGTTTTTCCATTGCTGCTTTAATGTCAGGATCATCCATGATTGGGGTAATGATGGAATCAATATCTGGTTGAGGTAACCCAAATATCCATGTCTCTTCAAAAATATGTGAAAGAAGATGTGCATATCCGTTAGCAACGGAGATATCTTCAATTCGTAACCCAAGACCTATTCGAATCCCCGAAGGGAGCTTTGGTGCATCTATAAGATATATAATAACTGTATTGTCTATTACAAACATTTCAGAGTGTAAAGCATTGGGATCTAAAGCTATTCTAATAGGTAAGTCCAAATCAAGTTCTTTTTGATCAGTAACTGCAGTTATTGCAAGATGGTCAACCTGGATATCCCACAGAGTTGTTATTTCTTTTTCAGAAGTATAATTCTTTAATATTCTGTCAATAGCTTCAATAAGAGGATTTTTGAGTTTAATAATAGTTGAAATTGGACAATGGGCCATAATACGATCTTGTGCAACAGATAACATTTCATATAGTTGCTGATAAAGGTCTTCAGGATTAGAAATAAGATAAGTACTAGAGATTCTGCCACCAAACAGTGGGGTCTCCTTAATTGCGGGTAAAACTGTATCTTTAATATAATCCCTGAGTTTTTTTAATTTCTCTAGTCGATCTTCCTGCTCCCCTATTATTTGTTCTACAGATCGAAGAGGATCTAGAGCACGATATTTTGCAGGTCTTTTTCTTGGATTAGTGATTTCAATCCACCCTTGATTTTGAAGCCGAGTTAGGATGGAATAAACATGAGTTCGTTTGAGATCAGGAAGTTTCTCGAGTAGTTGACTACCGATCATCTCTTGCCCAGATTCGAGAAGAAGTAAATATACCTTAAAATCATCTTTCACTAAGAGTGAGCTTTTTTTTAGGGAGTTTTCGAGTTCTTCAAACTCATCCTCTAAATATCGTTGCCAATCCATGGATCTTTCATCCGTATAGTTAGGGAATTTCCCTTTTTATATTTATTGTCATAATAATAACAAAATAACAATCCTTATATATTGTCAATTGTATGACAACATACAGAAATCACAGATATGAAAAACGACTAAAAACGCTTAAGAGTGAGGAATAAACCATGACGCTTGTAATAGCAGAAGGACTCACGAAAAATTTTGGAGAAATTCAAGCTGTTCGCAATGTTGATCTAAAAATTCAAGAAGGAGAAATTTTTGGATTATTAGGACCTAATGGAGCAGGTAAAACAACAACTGTGAGATTACTTACAACTGCATTAAAACCAACTAGTGGAAAAGTAGAAATTGCGGGATATAAGCTAGGAAAAGATAATTTAAGAATTAAACGGATGATTGGAGTTTGCAGTCAGGATATTAACCTCTATGATGACCTTACTGGTGAAGAAAACTTACGATATCAGGCTTATCTCTATAAAGTGCCCCGGAGTAAAAGTAAGGAACGAATTGCAGAAGTTCTAGAAATGGTAGAATTGACTGAGGAAAGAAAAAGACAGATCAAAACGTATAGTGGAGGGATGAAACGTCGTTTACAAATTGCACGGGCCTTGATTTCTGATCCGAAGATACTTTTTCTTGATGAACCAACATTAGGATTAAGCCCAGATTCTCGAAGAAAAGTTTGGAAGTATATTGAAGATTTTGTGAAGGAAAAGGAAATCGCAATACTACTAACAACCCACTATCTAGAAGAAGCAGATCAGTTAGCTAATCGGGTCGCTATCATTCATAAAGGAAAAATTATTGCGAATGCAAGCCCAGGAGAGTTAAAGGAGAAAGTTACATTAGATAAAAGACTGAAAATTCGATGTAATTACCCTGATAAAGCTGTGAGTATCCTCAATGAAGAAGGTCTTTTAGCAGATACTGTTAGTGATACTATAGTTTTAACCATTCAAAATGGGGATTCAACCAAAAAAATTCTACTAATGCTTTGGGACAATGGTATTGAAGTTGAAGAGGTTTCTTTGGCCCGTCCTACGCTTGAAGAAGCATTTATAGAAATAACGAACAATTCCCATTCAATAGCGGAGGTATAAATTGTGAATACAATTATGGTAGAGTTATTTAGATTCAGAAGAAACCTAGGATGGATTGTCGCGATTATTTTTCCTGCAGTTGTAGTGTTTACAGTAGGACTAGCTATCTCTCCAGATGTACATCATATTCCAATAGCTTTACAAGGAGATCCAACTATAATGAATAGTTTGGAAGAAGCACTTGACGATGAACAATTTACAAAAGTTGAAACCGATGACCTGGAGAAAGCTTTCCGTCGAGGTAACATAAGAGTTGCGGTTATTGGGGAGAACAACTCCGGAACATTAAATTTCATCATTCAAATTGACGCAAGTGAAACATCAATCAAAACACAATCAAAGTGGACATTGGAAGCAACGATTCGGTCTCTGTTTTCTCAATATCCCCTAGAAATTGAAATAAAAGAAAAATTTGGTGGAAAAAGTTCTTTTGCGTATTTTGCACCAGGAGTTTTGGCTTTAGCAATTTTTACTGGTGGGCTTTTTGGAGCTTCAGAAACGATACTGCATGAACGAGAACGAGGGACTTTAGATAACGTGATAACCTCACCCACTTCTCCTACACGATTTATTGCTGAGAAAATAGTAGCTTTTTCACTCACTATGGGAATGTCCTCTGTTATAACAGCTATATTGGTGCTAGCATTAGGAGCAACAATTACAGATCCTTTTGCGATCATAGTCACGATTTTAATTGCCCAATTAGCATTTGTGTCTATGGGTGTAGCAGTTTCAGCGGTAATCCCTAATGAAGATGTTGCAGGAGAAATCAACGCGGTTATCATGTTTCCTGTAATGTTCTTCTCAGGTTGTTTCTTTAGTTTGTACATGATGGATCCCTTAATTCAAAACGTAAGCATGATAAACCCTCTCACCCATCTGAATGAAGCGTGTCGTACACTCTTACTCAAGAATGGAACCCTGTCAGATGTTATAGTTCCTCTATCACTGGTTTTTGGAAGTGCGGTTATCTTTACATCTGTCGGAATAGTACTCATGTGGCGATTGACACGTGGAATGCAGCATTAATCACAAGTACACATAGCAGTGCTTTTCCTCTTTCTTTTTCCAATATTAGCACTTAGATAACATTAGTTACAATAACTATATTTGTGTGTGTGTGTTTCGGATCTTGATTCCGTGTTGAAATTGCTCTTGTACATTAATTTCGAGATTTTCAAGAAAATAAGGATCGCTAAAAGCGAGAGTTCCGCTCCTGTCGTAATCCTTTAAGGTCTTCTTGAGAAATTTGAAGATCTGATAAACATCCAAATATCTTTCTACTTGCTTTTATCCGTTCTTGAATGCTATTGCTCTTTGAATACGCGATCAACCATTTTAAAGCGTCATCTAACGTGTTTTTTTCTCCTGTCTGCTGTTCTAATTTTGCTTTTATTATGAGGAGTTCTTCTTTTGATTGTTTCGATACTTGTAGAGTAGTTGCCATAATAACCATATTCATAATAGTTACTACAAATATTACTTATTATCCTAGATTTTATGAAATACATTTCTTTCTATTGCTAAATGCACCTTCTTATCTTCATCAATTATGAATTTTACAGGCATTTTTACCCCAAATTCATTTGTATAATAAAACTCTAAAGGTTCGTCGCATTCATCGACTGGTATAAGTGGCATACTGGTTGGAGGCAAATTAGTCTCTACATAGAGCAAACCTAACTTATTAACGATAGATCCTTTAATTATGCCTTGATACGTCGCATACTCCCCACATAATTTGTTATAATGATTATCACGTACAATAAAGGGTAGTTCTTTATCTGGATCCTTCCCCAACAATAAAGCAAGTGCAGCTAAGATTTCTTTGGTAGGAAAACCTTCTGCATTACCAATAGACGCAAATCCTAATTTAATTTCTTTGAAGAAACCAATATAGGAAATTCCACCAGTCACTCCTCCGGAATGTGCTAACAAAGTATGACCGAAGAAGTCCTTTGTTATTCCCCATCCATATCCATACCCGCTTTCACCAAAGGAAGACAAATAGGGATGTACAATACCAGTGTGCATTTTTTGCACTTCATTAAGCAAGTCTGCCTTAAAAAGTTGTTTTTCCTCAAATTTGCCATCATTCATTACCATTATCAAGTAATTAGCCATCTCTTTAACAGAACTTATTAATCCCCCAGCGGCATAGATAAATGGACTAAATGGAAAGGTAGCAGGTGTGGGTTGAGGTGTCTTTTCTTTATCGGGGACCATTATATATGGAGTTGAGATATTAGCGTCTTTAGCGAAGTAAGATTCTAGTAAACCTGACCTTTTCATATTTAGTGGATCTAAGATGTATTTTCGAATGTACTCCTCAAACTTCATTCCACTTACTTTCTCAATTATATGACCTAATATTGTATATCCACCATTTAAATAGAAAAAAGTCTCTCCAGGTTTAGAAAACACTTCTTTTTCGGCTTGATTATAATGTGTATAGAAATCATCCCAGCTAGATAAGGGGATTAGAGGGACATCCATACTTATAGGGAATGATTGAACGATTATAGTTTCAGCTGAACCCAAATTCGGAACCCCAGAAGTATGCGACATGAAGTGATGAATTGTTATAGGGTGTTCATCATTTCCCAATTTAAGAGGAACATATTTTGAGACTGGATCATTGAGCTCTAACGTCCCCTGTGATGCTAGATTCATTATAGCTAAACAAGTAAAAGATTTCGTGCAAGAGCCAAATCCGTTGAGTGTATCTGGTGTATAAGGAAGAAATTTCTTGATATTCCTTGATCCGAAACCTCTACTGTATATAATCTTATCTTCATGAACAATACTTAGGGCCATCCCAGGTAATTTATTTTTGGTCATCGCAGCTGCAATTCGTGGTTCAATTTTTTGTTTAAAAGAATCTAATTTAAGTTCCAAAGTCATATTATCACCTTCAAGTTGTTTTTCTAATTAGGATCAAGGTAAATGTCTTAAGTTGTCAGTAACTTCCATTAATTGAGATGCAATTTCTTTATCTCTTTGAAGAAGCCATGAGTGAATTCTAGATAAAATCCGCACAAGTAAAATAATCCGCACAAAGAAAACACAAGTAAAATTATTCTTTTAAGTCCTAAGATTTAGAAAATCCAAGATATTTCTAAGTTACTATTATTGATGAGTTCCCGAAATTAATTGGATTTACCATTCTTTCATGCCTCCTTCTCTTTGTTGTGTTGAAAACTCGACTTCACAATAAAGATTTAGCTGGTTAATCAGTTGAGACAGAAAGAAAAGGTAGAAAAAAACATTTTTATATAGATTAATTTCAATCTTAGGATAGCCCAAAACCTAGTTGCTTCATTAGGAAGTCCTAAAAACCTTTTAATAATATAAGGTCAAGCGACACAAAAAAGGAGGCATGTGTGTGAAAAAAAAAGTAAGCTTTTGTTTATTATTTCTATTAGTAAATTTTTCTTTCTTATTCCAAATCTCTCTAAGTCACACCGATATAAGTTCTCAAAGTAAATATAGCGAATTGAGTGAGCTTAACTTCAAAAAAATAGTATTTCACGGACTTGAGACAAATGAGAGATTTGGGTTACCAGGGAGAGTGGGTGATGTCAATAATGATAGTTATGACGATTTTGTGATTGGGCAAATCACTGATGGGATCGCTTCCTTGTTTTTCGGAAGACCAACCGAACAATGGAAGTCTAACTATTCCCGAGCTGACGCAGATGTCCTACTCAAAACGAATACATCTTTATGTCGATCACCAAGAAGGTATCCCGCAGATTGGTGTTTTACAGGTCCAGAAATAGGAGGAGATTTTAATGGTGATTCCATTGACGACTTCATTATTATGAATTCGGGGATGACGTCTACCGATAAAGGAGGAGTCATGGTGTTTCTTGGACGTTCGTCAGAACACTGGAAGGAAGGTGGCTCGGGGGTATATGCGAACACCACTTTCATTGGAGAAAACGATGGTGATAGAGCAGGACATGGCGCAATTGGCGTAGGGGACGTCAATAATGATGGCTTTGATGATTTGATAATTGGCGCAATCGATAATGGTGAAGGAGGCGCCGATGCAGGACAAACATATCTCATTTTGGGAAGTTCAACTTTCGAGTGGAATGGTCAGTATTCCCTATCCTTAGCTAATGCATCTTTCATAGGTGAAGCAAGTGGAGATAGAGCTGGAAACTGGGTTACTAAGGCTGGCGATGTGAATAATGATGGCTTTGATGATTTTCTCATAGGAGCATGGTCGGGGGCAGACAATTATCGAAAAGTCTACTTGATCTTTGGGAGACCAACCGAACACTGGCAGATGGATACCCCATTGTCCCAAGCGAATGTGTCTTTTCTAAGCGAACAACCAAGTTACAGCTTTCTCTTATCATGGAGATGGCTTTCTGGGGCTGGGGATGTCAATAACGATGGCTTTGATGATTTTATCATTGGGGATTATAATAATGAGATAACCTATTTGTTTCTAGGACGTCCAACGGAAGAATGGAAGACGAACTATTACTTCTCGGAGAGTAATGGGTCCTTTGTAGGAGAAAATAGTTTTAATTTGTCTGGTTTCGCTGTAACAGGGGTTGGGGATACAAACCTGGATGGCAAGGATGATTTCAAAATTTGTGCCTTTTCGAGAGGAGGTCATTTAGGAAAAGCCTATCTAATATTAGGTCGATCTTCAACCCAATGGACTCAGAATATGCCTTTAGATCAGAGTGATGCATCTTTTATAGGAGAGACTAGTAGTGATTGGTTTGGATTTGATTTAGCTGGGGCTGGGGACGTTGACAATAATGGTCAGGATGATTTTTTAATAGGGGCGACGGGAGATCTATTTAGCCCATTTAACAGAGGAAAAGCGTACTTATTTCTTTCAGGGATAAATGGTACTACTAGTACTACTAGTGCTCCTAGTACTACTACTACAACAACTCAAATCAGTTCAGAAACCACTACAAGGTCAAGCACTGCAGACCAAGGAGCGACTTCACTTAGTTATTTTGGTGTCCTAGTTGCATTAAGCCTTCCCTACCTTTTTAAAAAGAGGAAAAACAACTAATGAAATTCGATTTATATCTGATAAACAGTACTTGCAAATTGTTATGAAATGTTGCTAAACGTGTAGAAACATTTAGAGATCTGGTAACTCATCTCACTCCAGACCTCATCTTTGCATAGTTGCGGGTTCTACTCCTATGAGATACAAGTGGAGAGGTTTCATTCCCGCTTAGGGGTGTACTGATCGCACCCACAGCCATTACACTCGTTGCTGGGTTTGCTTCCATAGTCATCACTGTTTGTGGTTGTGTAGCAAATATGATAAAAATGGAACTGTTAATTCTAAGCGCTTTATTCACTTTTCTCCTGTGTCCTGTAATAGTTTCCATTCCTCCAACCCCAGCTACGCATGACCCCCCGCTTTCCTTTTTTTCTGAAGAAATAAACAGAAACAGCACAAGTCTCAAGACACCAGTTAATGTGCTAAATTCAAAGCAAAATACGCCCCATGATCCAATCACCATTGTTAATAACGCTGATTTTGCTATTCAGGCTGCTAATGAAGGCTGGTCTGGTGATGGGGGGAGCACCAATCCGTATACGATTAATGCTTATATTTTTTCCAATAATGGGATTTCTATAAGTAATACTGATGTTTATTTTACGATTTCGAATTGTTATTTCAATGTTAGCGGTATTGCTATCGTTATTTCCCATGCCGCTAATGGAATAATCACCAAGAACACGATAACGGGAGCTACTGGTAATGCTATATTTTTTGATTTTTCTAATGATATTCTAATTAGTGACAATATTATTGCAAATATTCGTGGTAATGGGATGGACATTAATACAAGGCAACCTCCTGATGGCGATGGGAATATTACAATATTAAAGAACATAATCTCAAATAATTCGGGAAATGGAATAAGAATTGGGGGTTTAAATGATAAAATCTTCAACAATACAGTAACAAACAGTGGAAGGTACGCAATTGAAACTATGACGTATAACCTTACTGTTGCGTTGAATAACTTCATTGGAAATAACTTCTTAGAGCAAGAGCAATCTCAGGCGGAAGACTGGGGTAGTGACAATAATTTCAACAATAATTATTGGAATGAATGGACTACGCCTGATAATGATGGGAATGGGGTAGTGGATGTCCCGTATGTTATTGACGGAGAAATCAATAATACAGATTCCTTTCCGTTAGTCCAACCTATAGGTATTATAGGAGATCCTTTTCTAGATACAGATGGGGACGGGTTGATCGATATTTATGAAACCTTCATTGGAACAGACCTAGATACGGCAGATTCGGACGGCGATTGGTTAACAGATGGTGAAGAGATGTGGACGTACATTACGGATCCTCTCAACGTGGATTCCGACGGAGATGGCTTAACTGATGGAGAAGAAATACTGAGGTATACTACTGATCCTCTCAACGTGGATTCCGATGGAGATGGCATACCTGATGGGTGGGAAGTTACTAATCAGTTTAATCCATTAATTAATGACGCGAATGATGATCCTGATAATGATAGCTTAGTAAACCTGGGCGAATATCTGGAACAAACTGATCCGCAGAACGCAGATTCAGATGAGGATGGCATAACTGATAATTATGAAGTTTTTTTCGGGTTAGACCCAACTTTGAATGATGCAGCAGGCGATTTAGACCAAGATAACCTATCTAATCTAGAAGAATATCACCTAGGGACTCAACCCAACAGACCTGACACGGATACGGATGGATTAAATGATGGGGAAGAAGTTCTACTATATAACACTGATCCCACTCAATTCGATTCCGACGAAGATTTACTTTCTGATGGTAGTGAAGTCTTAGTATATACCACTGACCCCCTTGACCCCGATACAGACAAGGATGACTTAACAGATTGGGCAGAAGTAAGAATGCATGGCACTGACCCCCTTGACTCCGATTCCGATGGAGATGGAGTATCAGATGGGGATGAAATAAACCTATACAATTCTGATCCCATTGATAAAGATACTGATAATGATTTCTTCCCGGATAAGTGGGATGTGGGATGGCTAGGCAATCCACGAAGAAATTGGGACAATCCCCTCATCCGTGGTGTGCTACTTCTTCTCATGGTGGGAGTGGTGGGTCTAGGATTGTGGGCAGGATATATTGCCTATCACCTCCCTCGACTACAACGGGATCTCGACCTATTACATCAGCATTTTCAGCAGTATGTGCAGCAATTCCTGGAAAATATTACTGTTATGAAAAATTATGAGAGTCTAGAGGAGTTGGAAACCAATGCTGGTCACATTTACGAAACATTTCGGTCTTATGAGCAGTTCTTCTCATTTGCGCACCACCTAGTGAAACCCAAGTGGCTCCCTGCATTTCTTCGTCCTGAACTCACCCAGTGGGACACCACCTTCATGACACTGAGACAGGTTTATGAAGAGTTCCAGCAAACTCATTTAAAACGACTAGATGCGAAATATTAACCTGTCGGACGAATA
The DNA here is from genome assembly GCA_016840025.1 of Candidatus Hodarchaeota archaeon. The sequence continues at coordinate 5,560 of JAEOTF010000264.1, read as the reverse complement.
TAGGGGATGAAAGAAGGTGATAGGAAGTTATAACTCAAAAGCTGGGATTTCTCATACTTTCTCTCAAAATTCTTTTAGGAGATGAGCAATGTTACATTTTTGCTTTATTACTTTAAAATCCATTCTAATAAAGAATTCCAGTGGACGAGTTAACCAATCTGAGAGATTATTAGAATACGAATTATGAATTTGAACGAAAGTTCCTATTTTTCTATAGCCTCGGTTCTTTAAATCCCGAATAACTTTATTAAGCAACTGTTTTCCAATTCCCTTTCCTCTTAACCGTTTATCGGGAATATACAAACAAGTTAGAAATATACTATCCTTTGAGGGACTGATATCTTGATATTTTTCAATCCTTGGGAAATATTCTGTTGGTGCATACTGAATGAGACCAACAGGTCTTTTATTCAAATAAGCAATGAAACCGCAGTTACCAAACTCTTTGCTAACATGAATGAGCCAGTTCTGCTTTATTTGAATAGCATCTTTTATATTGGTTTTATCATCGAATTCCAATGATTCCCAATAAGCACAACACCTGCAATTGTAAGGAAAATAGCGAAAACTAGGGAAATCTTCAAAAGTACTAAGGTTCCACGGTTTGATCTCGGTGATTACGTTGTTTAACACTGTTTTTCCCTATTTCTCAGGTAACTCTATTGCCTTATGAATTATGAGATGCCTATAAAAATAATTTTTAATTTCATTTTGCTTCTTTCATTGTTTCTAAAGTTAAGACTATTATTAATTCTATAGGTCCTCGGAGACTAAGTAAATGAGTTCTCATATCATTCTTAGAAATGGAAATATCATTGATGGAACAGGTAACCCATGGTTTCAAGCTGATGTTGAAATTCGAGAGGAAAAAATAACTAAATTAAGTACAAATCTTAAGAGAACTGCTGATAAGGAGATAGATGCGAAAGGTTTAGTTATCAGTCCTGGTTTTATTAACATACATAGCCATTCGGACATGAGCCTTCCTTTCGATCCAAAACTTCAATCGGTGATAAGACAAGGTATCACAACTGAAGTAGTAGGCAATTGTGGGAGTTCCTTAGCACCTATCTCTGACGAGAGACTGGAAATATTTCAGCGGGATCTCGACATTTTCACACCCCCTGGAGAGACTATAGACCTAACGTGGCAAACCTTTGCAGAATACCTTGACACCATTGAAAAAGGAAAGTGTGCAGCGAATATAGTACCTTTGGTGGGATTTGGAACCGTACGAATCGCAGGTGGACCTTCTTATGAAGATCGAGAGCCAACTGCGGATGAACTTCAGCAAATGAAATTATTGGTTGAAGAAGCGATGGCTGCTGGAGCTTTTGGGATGAGTACAGGATTAATTTATACTCCTCAAACCTATGCAAGCACCAATGAAGTCATAGAATTAGCAAAAATTGTAGGAAAATACAATGGACTGTACTTTTCTCACATTCGTGGAGAGGGCAAGACAGTAATTAAAGCTGTCCAAGAATTAATAGATATTGTAGAAAAATCAGGATGTAAAGGCGGACAAATCGCACATCACAAAATTAACTCACCTTCGATCTGGGGGACTAGCACTGAAACTCTTCGATTGATGGAAGAAGCAAATAAGCGTGGTTTGAATATTACATGTGACCAATACCCGTATAATAGAGGGATGACTTCTCTAATTACACTTCTTCCTTCTTGGATTCATGTTGGAGGACTTGATAATCTACTAGATCAACTCCAAAAACCCGAGATCCAAGAACGAATTAAGGTAGAAATTACAGAAGGACATGGAGAAGAAGAGGATTGGCTTGGAGAATTAGGTTGGAATCGGATCTACATCTCTTCTGTTAAAACTGACCAATGGAAAGACATAGAAGGGAAGAATCTCGCTGAAATAACCAAAATTAAAAACAAAGAAGACGGTTTTTCCGTATTATTTGACTTAATACTTGAGGAGAAAGGCGAGGTAACAATGCTTATTGAAAGCATGGGAGAAGAAGATATTCAGCAAATCATGAAGAATCGTAATACAATGATCGGTACAGATGGATGGGCCGTATCACCAACAGGAATTTTGGGCTATGGAGTCCCACATCCTCGGTTTTATGGGACCAATCCACGAGTTTTAGGGCATTATGTCCGTGAAAAGGGGTTAATGCCTATAGAAGAAGCAATACGAAAGATGACTAGCTTTCCAGCCCAAAAGCTTGGTCTTTTTGATCGAGGTCTTATACGTGAGGGCATGTGTGCGGATATTGTGATTTTTAATCCTGAAACAGTGTTAGATAAGGGAACTTTTACTGATCCTCATCAGTTTCCTGAAGGAATCATGCATGTGATTGTTAATGGAACTATTGTCGTAGAGAATAATAGACAAACTTCTGAATTACCAGGGAAAGTGTTACGACGGCCAAGTTAATAATCTTCTATATCTATTCTCTTTACTACTACCCAATTCATCCTTTTATCTTCCCACACCACTTTTTCTCCAATTAGCTAGAACGAATATCGGTATTACTACTATAATTGGAATCATTACAATTGGGAACTCGGGGATTGTAAAGAGGTAAATTTTTCCAGCATTGCTTGCAGTATAGTCGTTGTGAGGCGCACCTACAATTATATCGTCGTATCCATCGCCATTAACATCTCCTGCATAAGCTAGGGACCAACCGAAATGATCATTGTCTGCTTCTCCATTATTTTTATGATCCGCGCTACTGGCTACGGATGGTAAGGAACTAATGTAAGAGAAGGTGTATATTGCCCCTTCCTCGTTTATTCCATGGAATGGAGCACCTACAACCAAGGATTCGTATCCCGTGGTATCAACCTCACCTATATAGTCCAATGAGAATCCGTAGCAGTCGCCATTGACCTCACCTGTTATGTCATCATCCAAATGGTTGGTGAGTAAGACTACATTGTCCACGTAATCAGTATGGGTAGTCCCTGTACGCTGTTTAAATTCGATTGTATCAGGCATAGTGTTATCCTGCTGGTATCTTGCATCCTCAACCTTTAGGATACCATCGATAAAGATGTCATAAGTATTTGTAGCATTGTTGAACAGGATCATGAAATGATACCAAGTATCCGCGGTATATTGTTGAATTCGTGTTAGAATTCCACCACCTGTTCCATCTCCTTCCCAATATGTAATATAATCCGTCGGTGCAGTGGTATGACCGAAGCCTATAGTCGCTGCAACATCTCCACTTATACTACTAAGCAGTCTAAAGAAGAATATCCATGTGTCAGTTTTTGATGTACGGGCATAAAACTCAACAATACCATGATTTACAGGGGAAAATTCCTTCTCAATTTCAGCAAGGTCACCAGTTCCAGAGTAATCGAACTCTATGCTTCTCCCACTTGACCCGTAGTACGTATTCTCACTTATTACCGCAGGATTGGTGCTGGGTGTTATCTGGCTCCATCCTGCAGGTGTGCTCCCGATTGTTTCCTGATCGAATATTTGACGAGAGCCATGTTTAATGTACACCTGACCTGGTGTCGTCCCTAACGTTTCTGGTGCCCCAATGATTACATCATCAATCCCATCCCCATTAACGTCCCCAGCATGGGATGTAGACCACCCGAAGTCACCTGAGCCGTTTAAGGATAGGTTCACCAATCCAATCTCACAAATGACCTCTATCCAAATGTAATCGAAGTGTACAGCGTTAGGCGACCCCCCATCGTTGTTGTAGAAGCTTTGATATTTGGACATAACCTTGTTCTATTATAAAACTCTAGGTGAGTACATTAGAAGTGAACTACCCACCGCTTAAGCACGTGGGCTTCCTTGTTCATCGACGGCACTTGTGCGGACAAAACTTCTTCTTTCCTCAAAAGAAGGGCAATTTTACGCTTTTAGTTGCTGTGGTGAGAAGATTCAAAGTTCTGATTCATGTAATTTAGTAAAATTTATTTTAAAATAGATTAAATTACTCCTAATGAGTGATTAAAATTAGTCCAAATATCAAAGAACAAGTAGTGCAGGCTGCGGAGAAAAAAATTCTCTTCACCCAACATGCTACAGATCAGATGAATCGCCCAGATCGTTTAATTGAACCAGATGATGTTGAATATGTTCTAACCCATGATGAGCTAATCGAGGAATATCCAGATGACGCACGTGGTCATTCTTGCCTTTTAATGGATCAGCTTCCCTCAAAAAATTACTTACATGTAGTTTGTGCCCCAAAGGATGATCACCTAGTCATCATCACTGCATACTGGCCAGATTCTAGTGAATTTGGAAACAATTTTAGAGTAAGAAAGGAGAAAAAATAACATGGAATGTTATCATTGTAAAGGCAAATTAAAATGGGGTAAAACACCTTATTCAATAAACAGACAATCATATCATGTTGTTTTAGATGAAATTCCTGCGTGGATCTGTCAGCAGTGTGGAGAACCCTTTTTTGAATCTCATGCACTAAAAAAGATTCAAGAAATAATTAAAATCTTAGATTCGCAGATTAAAACATTAAGTGAAAGCACTCCTGTTGAAACATAACTTCAAAACATTTTTCAGACAAAGCTGGTTATTGTCTCTAACATCCGTTATTTTTTTCTCCTAACCCAAGATGCCAATCTATTGGAAAAACTAACAACATATAATAAAAAAATAGAAGAGTTGATAGTTTATCTATCCTAGTTATGAAATTTCAATTTTTGCTTATCCAGGTACACAAAACCTCATAAATATTAATATTTAGTCAGGTTTTCTGCTAGACACCTTTTCTCCTTAGAGAGAAGTTTGTGCACTCTTACCTGCGGTCGGAGTGTAACTAAGGGGCATTATCCCGTCACCTGAGCCTTAGCGCCGAGTTGTTTACTTCATACGAACGGTCACTGTCAGTTGCTAAGCCCTCAAGCCATTCACATGACTACTAAATAATTGTAAAAAAAAGAAAGTTATAGATTATGACTGTATAATCTATGAATAAGAAACCTGAGCTTTTCCTACCTTATAATCCTTTTCTCCGTGAATTAAATAAATAATTTTCAATTCTGATCCAGGTTCCATAGATTCAATGTTCCATCTTCTCATTTCACCCTCGTCTGTAGCATGACCTGTAGATTCTAAACTCTCGTTGATTAGGGTGAACAATGGGGGAATAAGATCCTTAACAACAAGGTCCTTAAGTTCTATATCTCCACGGTTTTTAATAATAAGGTTAATTTCATATTCACCTTCAGTAGATCCTGGAAATACACTTTTACCGCTAGTTATTCGACGACGAAGGTGACTAACCTTGACTGTATCAGTAGAAAGCCAATCAACCACCTCTAGCTCTAAAGGTGGAGCTGGAATTTCTAAAGTAGCGGTTAATGATCCGTGACCCGTAAATTCATCTTCAGGTTGTGGTTTTTGAGCAATAGGCTCATAATAAAGATATATCACTTCATTAGGTTCAATAGGTTTGCTGATATGTACCTTAATTAATTTTCCACCGTTATAAGATGAAAAATCAACACTAAAGTCACTAATCTGATTATAATCGTCTTTAGGAATGTCATCAGAAAGTTCAACGCCTTCATTAGTGGGTATAACGAATAC
>JAEOTF010000263.1 GCA_016840025.1 Candidatus Hodarchaeota archaeon | reverse complement strand
GGTAGAGATCAAGAAATAGAAAGGTAATACAAGTTCAGAAATTCAGGGTTTTAACGATATAGTTCAGATCATTATAGGGGAAAGGTTACGAGGGGTAAAAAAGGGGGTCTAATTTACCCCTCGCTAAGTAATAGGGTTTAAAATATAGCTAAAATACGAGGGGTAAAAAAGAGGGTGAGATTTACCCCTTATGTGTAGAAAAATGAAGTACACCTATATGCCTTCTAAATTCGATTACTCTAATTTTTGTAACAAGTATTTCAGGTAAAAAAAGCGTGTTTGAGGCATCTAAGAAGTTATTCTTAAGAATCCATTTCAAACTTATAATATATCATTTGAGGTCTTTGTATGGAATTCAGTGAAGCAAAAGAGACGTTAAAGAAAGGTTACAAAGATTGTGGGTTTGAATTTATTGATGAGAATGAAGACCGAGTTCGTCTAACTAAGAGGGGTACTGTATACATCCTTTCCCGTGAAGACATTCAAAGTTACGCCAATTTTGAAAACCGACGTTCTGAATTTCAAGTTATTCCCGTGGAGTGTAGTATTTGTAGTACAAAATATCGGGAACATGTCGCTTCAGATATTAATCAATTTCGGAGATTACCTATTCTTCATTCTTTCAGAAAAGGAAACATTATCTTTGGTGAACTATCTACAGAGGAAATATACGTAGAAATCGGACCAGCATCCAATGATTTTGTAAATTTTTTCCGTTTTGATGATGGGTTGACGAGAGGATTCAGATTGTGGATCCATTTTCGAGATCCAGAAGCAAAAGATATTAAGGAATCATATCGCACGCCGCTAACGATCAGAATCCACAATCTTTCAGAATCAACCATCCAGAACGCAGTTAAACGTTCATCCAAAATCATAGAGAATTGCTTGTTTCAACTTTCCTATTTAAAAGGTATTACCCTTTGGCTAAGAGATGAATGGCCTCTTAAAGGGTTATCAAGAACTAAAAGGTTCAGATTCAGAGAGTATTATCAGGATCAGCTTCTTCCTTTAAGTGAAGTCAATTTTAACTCAGATATTATAAGGTTCTATCAATTTGGAATGGGTACAAATATTCCTGAAATGCGTTTCTTAGCCTTTTATCAAGTTCTGGAGTATTTTTTTGTGTCAATCTCGAATGAAAAATTGTATGAAAAGCTTTCGAATCGAATTAAGGATCCACGTTTTAGCATTTCCAATCCAAATCTTGATCGTTTGGTTCAGGATGTAACAAAACACAAGCAAGAAACTGATGAGACGGAGATGCTCAAAAATGTGCTTAACCGATTCATTGACGAGAAAGAATTAATTGACTTCATTGAAGCTTATGAAAAACATCTAGGAGATAAAGTCTACTCAAAGAGACATAACGTATTTGGAGTTAGTGTGGAAGTAAGATTGCAAGAAGGGCACGTTATTGGCAATATTTCAAAACACATAAAAGAAATTCGGAATGCATTGGTGCATTCAACTGATAGATATGAGAGGTCAGTGAGACACATCCCATTCACGAAAACTACAAAAAAGATACAACAAGATATTCCTTTAATGAAATTTCTAGCAGAGAGAGTTATCATCGCTTCAGCAAAATAAGGACTACATTTTGGAAAAACCAATTTTAGAAGATAATGAAAAATCTTATTTCTTTCGAATGATTCGGAAAATAAAAAAGATTCCATAAAAGACAAAATAAAACGTTAACGACAGTACTCGAATACACAAAGTGATATTTGGATTATAAGGATAACGATTTATCCCAAGGGCGAGTATTCCTCCTAGAAGAACAGGAAAAAAAAGCCACAATGGATATTTCCAAGATACACGCTCTGGACTAAAAGCCCAGAAAAAGAGATAAGAGAGAAAAAGTCCTAAAATGAAGGAGAATGTAACACCATTTGTAATCTCTATGGCTCACAAATCAATGATACAAAACATATCAAAGTTAGCCGAGAGATTTCGTTCCATCGTACTGCTCATATTTAGTATAGTATAGTCACGGACTTTACTGTGAAAGACTCTTAGACTTGTAATATTGTTCAAAGGGTCTAATTTTATTGCTCCATTTGCCAAACGACCATAGTACATTAGCCTAAATCCAGTGTAGATTACAAAAGTAAAAAGTAAAGCACTGAAAAGCACAAACACGAATTTGCCCCACCTACCTTTTTCATCCACCCTCTTAATCATACGAGTTATGAACAGGAAAGATGCTGTGGAAGCCGCAAAGAGCGTAGAACCATGAGCCACAAGTTGTTGAGTATAAAAATTAAGTATGGTTTTTTGGAACTCGCTAAACTGGTCATTCGTTTGACACAATCCGACCTTTGTGAATAATACAAAAATGAAAAGGATGAATGTTAAAACTATAATTACCCTTTTTTTCATCTTTCTTCAATAGAAGATTTTTGGTTTGCAAATGGCTTAATAGGTTTTCTATCCATTGGTTTGGACACTCTTTTACGTATTATTAGTTCCGAAATAGTTATATCCTCGAGTACTATATTAATAATTAACGAGTATAATGCGAGTAAATAGGGAGTAAGAATGCCAAAACCAAAAAAAGTCAGACAAAGTTTCAATGTTGAACTGGAAAACTTGGAAATGGTCAGAACTCTAGCAAAAAGTTTGGGTACGACTCAGAGTGAAATTATCAATTGTCTCATTGCTCTTACAAAAAAAGAAGGTATCAAAAATGAGCTGATTATCAAAATAGCTAACAAGCTAGAAAAAAGATTGAAAAGATTGAGACGAATGACAACTCGTGAACTAGAAGAGGTCGGTTAAAATGAGTGCTTCCTAAAACGAATTCTCCTTTAAAAAACAATCCAGGCTATTCTATTAATCCATCACTGAGATTACGAGTGCTAACCTACTGCGTTGATGGAACGAAGGTTCGTTTTAAAGGCGAATGGAAGTTAATTAGAACTGAACTACTTCACCTCTACCCTATTCAGGATCTAGTTGAACTTGCGTTATGGACGAATTGGGTCTCAAGAGAATATAACGTTAGTCTATTGTTGTACGCTGATTTTGAATCAGGAAAAACTGAACTTCAAAAGAAATACCATCACAACAAAGGAGTTACTAAACGCCGAAGATTCAGTTCCACTGGAATCACAGACAGCTTACTTAAAGGAAAAATAAAGATTAACTCCGAAAAGAAAGCAGGTCACATATCGATTCCTGAGATGTCCAACCTCGACACTTACAAACCAAGCACCAATAAACGGAACATGCTGTTTATAGATGCTTTTACTGAGGAAGGACTTGACCCTGAAGACGATTATTTTAACAAGCCAGAAGAAGGCGAGAAGCTAGCTGGAGTAAGCGGAGGCGTAATTGGCGGAATAAACCAAGCTGGTTTCTTGACTAGCCAAAAAAGAAAAATCAAACAGCAATTCGTTGAAGGAGGCGGAATGTCAAGATTCATCCCTGTTAGTTGGAATGATTCGAAATACAACAAGGAGATCGCTGATTCAATTACAGCTGGATTATATAGAAAAGGAAAAGGTCACGTACAAAACATTCAATTTGACTTCCCTGACGATCCAGTAGACATTCTGCTACCTCAAAAACTTGCAAAACAAATTCAACTTTTGGCTGAACGAATAAGTGAAGATTTGAATGAAGACTTCAAAAAACATGGTATTCCTGCACAAATGAAAGGAAGAAGACTCCAGAAGCGACTAATCAGCTTAGTAAAAGCTTGTGCCTTGAGAGAGGGAAAAACGTACGTTTTGTCTAGACACGTTGCCAGAATTTATTATTTGAGCCGATGGATGAACCTGAAAAAACGGCAACTACCAGAAGAATACCCAAGGAGTTTCAAAAACAAGGAGTTTGTCTAAAAAATGGTCAGCAAACTTGCTGAAACAACTAGAAAGCGAGGTGATTCTCTTGGACTTTATACCCGATAAGGACTTTAACATTATTTTCCATCGAGTAAGCAGAAAAATAGACCTGAAAGGAGCAGGAACTCCCGCTGAAATAAACAGACGGTTGAAAGACAAAATCTACGATTACAAAGCTCTTCAAAAAAAGAGACGATTAAAGCCTCAAGTTGCTAGACGTAGGATTTCAGACCTGAAAAAATTAATTTTTAGAGGTTTTGCTAGACGTACAATTGATGAAGCTGTTGCACATCCACAGGGAAAAGTTGCTCTAACGTTGAAATACGGAAGAAAAGAAGCAAGGAAAATATTGCTTGAACGAGGAAGAAAACGGATAGGAACAATACGGAGACGAACATCTTCACGAAGACGACTCAGATGATCCACTTGACAAAGTAGACCTATTCGATAACCAGAAAGGAGGTGATTTAGATGTTGTGGTCAACTTTGGTCAAGATTGGATCACGAAGTCTCTTGCTGAAGATTCAATTAATGAAGAAACTCGAAGTAAGAACAAGAGGAATCTCTTCCAGAATACTACACACTTCATTACACGTGATACTCTTAGACTATGACAACATAACCGATGAAAGACTGATTGACGAGCTTCGCTACTTACAACAAGAGTTCGAAATAGGGGACTTCCACGTTTTCGAGACTAGAAATGAGGGAAGACACGCAATTTGCATAGACTGTCTAAGATTCAAAGATTCAAAAGAAATAACCGATTTTTCTTCTTGCGATTTGATGTTCAAAAAAGCCCCAAGAATAAATGAATACCGATGCTGGGTGCTAAGGTATGCTAAGAAGGGAGATAGAGATGAACCGAAGTATCTATACACCATCGAGTCTCCACATGAGGGAAAGAATCTTCAGAGTAGAGGACACGCAACATATCTCTTGAAATTTGGAGTAGAAATAGACCTAAAGAATCCTTATGGACCCGAAGAAATCGAAGTGCAGGCATATAATACTGGAAAAAGAACCGAAATGGAAATCCAGAACAAGAGTGATGAGGCTTGAAAAAGCCTCATTTTTCCTTTTTTTGGAGATGATGTGTTATGGGCGGAAAAGGAAGTGGAATGCATGAGAAACCGTTGAGCAAGGTTCTTGATGAAATAGTAAAGGAAGTATTCGAAGTTGACGAACTGATAATTGATCCTTACATAAATCGAAAATTGGGTAATGTGCTCGCTAGGTTGGGCTATCACCTATCTAAACTGAAGAGTGATGAATGATGGAGCTGACGAAGAAGAGGATTAAACTGGACAAACCCACTAGTGAAATCAATTTAGTAGATGGTGAAGTTAGAAAGGCAAAACAGGACAGGCTAGGAAGAGTTTACATCTGGTTGAAAGAGAAATAGGGGAGCATACATAAAATGGAGAAGACCAGAAGAACCAAACGAGCTAGATTCGAATTGCAAAGAGCTCTTCATCTCTTTTTTGTTCCGATTTAGATTCAGTTTTTAAAGATTCTGGATTCATAAACTTCTTTTACAAACGATTCTAGAGATAACAGTATGGATAGAATTTTTGGCTATGGTGAAGATGCTTTTACTTTATGGGCATTAAGGCACAGAAAGTCTGAAATTTTAATGGAATTCCAAGACAAGACTTCTCCTCCGATTGTCTAGTTTTTTATCGCCCAAGTTTCGGTAGAAGTGGTGAGAAAATTAATGCACAATTTGGGGAGTTCGATGCAATACTTGTTTATTCCGAAAACATATATTTGATAGAAAGCAAATGGGACAATCTGGCGAATTCTAAAAATGAAAAAATAACTCTCAGAAAAGAACAGAAAGTTAGGCATCAAATATTTTCATGGTATCTAACTCATTGGGACGAAAAATATTCTAAAAATTGGGAGAACTTTGAAAAAGAACAAAAGGATTACTTCCAAAAGGATTTTGAAGGTAGGAGACTTGCTCCAACTGATAGCATAACTGCAACTAATCTTGAGTTCACCTTATCTATGATACTGAAACATTTTGGAAAAGCTCCATCCGAGCTGAGCATAAAGAATATCCTACTATTCTTTTACAATAAGAAACACTCTGTACCACCAACCAAGATACCAAACGGATTCATTCTGGTAGCCATTGATTACAGCAAAGAAATAACTGGAAATTTCATTTACTTGGAAAACTTAGCTGGTTGATGGATTGAAACATGCCAATTAGAAATCTTTGGTCTTTAGAATGTGGAGAGGTCATTACTGCTGAAGCATTACTCAAAAACATTAAGGATTGTGAGGTCTATTTTCCCGTAAGGGATGTCGGCATAGACCTACTTGTTGTAAAAGACAAGAAACCTGTTTCGATTCAGGTTAAGGAGAGCAGATACTACCAAAGAAAACATAGCTGGCATTGTATTTCTAGAAAAAAGTTTTCTAGTAAAGAAATAATCGATTTTTATGTATTTTTAACATATCTCCCAAAATATGGCAAACATAAAATGAAAAAATTCGAGAACAAATTCCTCATATTTCCTAACCACAAACTTGAGACGTACGTTAATCGCGAAAAAAAAAGTTGACAAACGGGGACGTTATAGCTTCTATTTCAATTTTGAAGGAAATAAAGTTACTGAAAAAAGGGATGTCCTAACTGACTATTCGGAATATCTTGACCGATGGGATTTAGTTAAAGATAAAATAGAAATCTCAGAATAAAATGACCTTCAAGAGGTCATTGGAATAGGGTTTCGGTAAATAAGATTTACATTGAACAGAAAAATCTATGAATCTTATGTCTGAAAGCTCGATGATTCAGGGGAAGGATTAAGAAAGATTGAATTAGCCAAAAGGAGGTGATTTCAAAATGGTAATTAATAGTTTTGAAGGACAAATTAGGAAAGTATGGCAAATCAATGAAAGATGGCTAGTTGATATCTACGGAACTAAAAATAAAGAATGCAATGGAGTTTGCGATAAAAGCATTGTTCAAGAGGCTAAAGAATTAACTAGAATCCCTCAAGTTTTGACAATGATTACCATGAGAGATGAAAAGGTAATTCGAGTAGAGCAGCTAGAATAGTTATATTTATCTTGATATTAATATCAAAAACCGCAGAAGGTATCTCGAGCCTCCTTCCTATTTCCTCCAGCCAATTTTTTAAGAATTAACTCAAGCGTATAATGGCTAACAACAGTCAAGTTGTTTACTAATTTATTATATTCTTTTGGCGTAACGAATACAGGAATTATGCGAAGTTGCCTATATTTTTTGGAGTCTGCGAAATGTTTAACTGTCTCGAATAGTTTTTGGATTTTTTTATCATCTGGTAACCCAAGATCACAATCTATGAGAAGCAACCGCTCGTTTTCTTCATATGCAATTATATCCGCACATCCAATTTCATATCCACTCTCAGCCCTAAGAACGTCAAACTTCTCATTTCCTTTTTTAGCTTTAATTTTAACTCCCAAGTGAATAGTGCTATATCCAGTTAATGATAATAGCCAAGTTACAGCGTTCTCAAAAATTTTATCGGGATTTTTACCATATTTTTCTGGTTCAAGAAGCATTTTCTTGAATTTTTCAGAGGGGCAGAAAGCATATAGAGTTTTTAGAAATGGTTCAACTATATTTTCAAGTGGTGCTTCTTTGTGGGTTTGATCTAAAGTCAAAGCTGAGTTTCTGTGAATCAATTTTACATCCATAGAATCATAGGGTAACAGATCGTCGATTTCGAACTCTTTTTCTACAAGGCAAAATTTTTCCCCAAGTTGTCGTTTTCCTTCTCCTACATCGTAGATGTCTTTCCAAATGATATTATCAGACGTATATCCGTTAGGTCTCTTGAGAACAAGGTTTAACTGTAAATCTCTTAATCCAACAAGTTTCCGTATTTCGACTAGAAATTTCTTATCTTTAAAACTAGCAGTTTTAATCTTTGCTAGAGAAGGTATCACTAATTCAAAATCTTTTCGATCTCCAATGGAAAAGTCTATTCTCAGAGTTTTTTTAATTAATTCTTGAATATTTATGTAATTGCGAAGTATTGCCTCCTTGTTTTGATCATTAACAATGGACCACAATTCTTCTCTTTCTTTTTCTTGACTACGATCTACTGACCGTAAAGTCCAATTGAGGCTTCCGTCTATCCATTCTGTTATAGAACCAACTTTCAGTTTAAGCGGATCGAACTTTCTAAAATGTATTACATTCCAGCCGTAAGGTGTAAGAATCTTAATTTTGCTATAAATTATCTGTTCAAAGATGCTGTAGTCAAAAGGAAGAGCTTGAAGAAAAATGGCAAATTGATTGTTTCTAAATGCGGGTAAGTTCTTATGCTCATTTTGAACTTCAGGTACAGTCTTTTCACTCGCTATAATCGAAGTAATTAGGTTTAGCCAATGTTCCCCAGATGGATGTGTAACTACTACTGTTCTTAAGTCAATGCTTTTCAATACTGGACTAAAGGCATCTAAAACCGATTGCAATTCATCGGGAGTTACTGGTGTCATGTTCACATCAATTAAAACTAGACTATGTGAAGACTAAAGATTTTCGATTACATGCACACATTACCTAATTGAGGCGTGTATTTTGAAAAGTTCTGTAAATCACCCCAGATGGATATAATATTTACTGTTATTTGAAGCACAGATGTATACACACATTGCAGAAATTGTGGCTTGGTTTTCATTATCATAAGTTCTCAGGATTTAGCTTTTTTTAAAAAAACAAAGATTTTGTACAGTAATAGACTGAATTCTAACCTATAAAAACATCATTCATCCGCCTAAAAGAGATTCAAAATAAAAAAAATTAAGCTACTGAATGCTTTCAAGAAAGTAGAGCTACTCAAGATTAAACAGTTCATTCTTAATTTCATCTATGTTTCCATGTAATTATAGAAAAATATTAAATTATTACAATTTCAAATCAATAACGAGGTCATATTTTTGGAATTGTCTCCAGAGTCAATTAATGTTATAGACGCATTTCTTGGCCTAATTGGAACAGTATTTGGCTTGTTTGGAGTTATTTTTGGCTTCAGTGCTATATTATCTCAAAGAGAGATAAGAATTTCGTTAAAACAAAATCAGTCAAATTACAATATCGTTCATTTATTTCTGGGGAATTCTGTAAATTATTCTTCCAATACCTTCAACAATTCTAGCCCACAAATCACGATTTTGCAACCTGAAATTTGAACGGGCTGTCTCAAGAGCTGTTCTTAATTTAGACTCCAAAGTGTGTAGCTCCATATACAAATCTGGCGTGAGTTCCCTTTTGTTATACATCTCCAAAAAAAGCATATCTTTTTTGAAATTTAAAAAAATACGAACCGTACCACGACTGTCTATGGGTTGCTTTTCAATTTTGGAGATTTCGCTTTCCCAAGATTCCTTGAAACTTCTAATAGCATTCTTGGACATGATTTTTTCATTCTAATAGGTCTAACAATTCAACTATAACTTTTTCTAGTTTCGCTCATATATATCCCTTAGTTTTCCAAGGCTTTTTCTTGACTATAGAACATGGGTAGATTAACTAGAAAGATTTCATTTTATCTTCTATTTCTTTTGTTGACTGTAACAAGTCGTGCACTATCTTTCTAAAAGACATGATACATGGATTCTCTTCATTCAAGGAATCTAATAGTTCTTTGAGACGCTTATGGTTCGGACATTTTTCAAGATTTTCATAAAGTTCAGGTTTATTTTCTTCTAGCCATCTAAGAGTGATCTTTTCACCGTCCATAATCGGAGTCACTATTGAATTAAATAGTTCATATTCCAACTTGCCCACTCCTAGTTTATGAAATTCTTCCTGTAATCCAGAAAGATAAGAATTCAAATCGAAACAGATTTTATATCTAATAAAATCCTTAATGTGTTGACTCAACCGTTGATAATAATCAACTTTATCTTCATACAGGTTTTGAATTCTTTCAAACAATTGGGCAGGTACTTTGTCTTCCACCGTTTTCCAATCAAATGGTGTAATGACTGCTTCTTTCTGTTTAACCCTTTCAATCAGAATATTTAGGTTATTTACCAGTGGTTTGTATATCTCATTTCTCTTCTGTTCTTTGTCTTTTTCTCTTGGTCTGTGAACTCGATAGTAATATTCCATGAGTAAGCCAAAAGACGCAATAACAACAAGTAACGCAGTAAGTACAAGACCCCAATCACTATTTCCATTCAAGAGACTATGCCTCACTTCCTAATTCTTATTTCTTTTCAGTTCTAAGAACATTCCGTATTTCTCATGTTTAGAAACTAAACTGGAATATTCCACCAGAAAGACGAAGCACAAAATCAGTCACAGCAAGAACCAATACCCGAACATAATGAAAGAATCGTCAAACGAAGTAAGGTTTTGGAATGCATTAGGAGTCACTTCTTAACTTGTTCCTTATAATCTTCCTAACAAACACATCCGCTTCCATCTCTTCCTTCTTTTCAGACATCTCAAGCCCTTTATTTTCTAAGATATGATGAAATACTTCATGCAGAACATTGCTTCTATTCAACCATCTCTTTGAGAAATAAGCTTTGTTTTCATAGTAACAAGCCTCATCTTCATTCCCAACTCTCCTTCCATCTACCACTATTCTCATCTTCGGAATTCCGTAGTATTTAGTTAGAATGTCTATTCCTTTCTGTGCTCCTTTTAACTCATAAGTTAAGTGAAACTCTTCGCAGACTTTCGTTGAGGGAATCCGAATTTTCATATTTACTTCCTAAGAATGGAGATTTGTTATTCTGGGAACCCAACTCTTTCTTTCATCTCTCAGATACTTAGCTAAAAGCATAGCCTCTTCATTAATCAAGGTTTCAATCTCTTGCTTTTTTCCTACTTTTATTCTTGGGATTTCGACTTTAGTCTCGAAATAAGCATTAAGTTTTTTGATAAACTCGTTTGTCATCGTTTCATTGAGGTATTGTCTCTTGCCCTTTCGTTTACTAGAGAAGTCCTCAGTCTTAATAACAAAATCTTTAGGCTTTAGGTTACGGGCATAATCAACAAGAAAGTCGTCCATCAAGTATCGATACAATTCTATGAAATCACAAACAAGAGAAGGTTTTCCGAATTGTACGCCATGTAGGAAGCCTAAGTATGGTTCTAGTTTAGCCTTAATTAAAGCTACGTGAACTTTCCAAGATAGAACTCGATAGGCTAGGTTAAAGAGATTATTCATTCCATCATAAGCCTTGTACTTCGTTCTACGTTTGGGTCTGAACAATTCATCAAATAACCTGAATATTTGTTCAAAATAATTCTCTGCACACTTACCTTCTAAACCAGTAAGCTTTCTTCTGAACTTATTCAATTCTTCAGATTCCAGATTCTTTACAGCTTCTACTAGATGATAATCAATAAGCTTCAAGTCATACTTTTCTAGTACTTGATTCTGCCCCTCGATCTTACCTATCACCAAGTTTTTGGCAATCTCGAAAGCCTTACCGTTCTCCAAAGCCCTATACTGACAGATCCTAGTCTCAACGTGGCTATCATCATAAAGACTCTTTAGCATAGCTACGGGGTGTCCTCTTCCAGTCGATATTAAGACATTTATGTTCCAGAACGCACAAGTAGCTAATGCTCCCGAAGATACAGTGTTACCACTCCTAATCTGTATCTCTCCAAGTTCAGTATCGAACAGAGGATATCGTTTTTCATTTCTGTCTCTATCACGTAACATTAGACAGCCTTTATCTCTACCTAGAAAAGAGCCGAAGCTATCTAGGACTAACTTATTTACCTTGGATCCTCTTCCCGTACTCTATTCCCCGTATTACTATTCGTAATACGGCTTTAAAAACTTAGCTATAAATAAACCGTAAAATAAGCTTATTTTTATTATTGGGGAAACAAGAAGGCAGATTTATCTATTGGGGAATAGAATACGAGTTAAAAACTCGTTTACCTGCCTCCTATTCCCCTAGACATTATTTGGAAACCATAGAATTAAGCTTTACTATTTAAAATATCATTGAGAATATGTCTGAACCAAAACCTCTACGGGAGAAAACTTTTTTGCCCATTTTTTTGCCTTGCCCTGTTTTTCAATCAAGGTGTATTTAGGTTCCTCGTCAATGATACATATAAAGGCATTTTCGAAGCAGCCCATTGCCCAAAGATAGTGAAGTCTAGCTAAGTCCTTTTCTATGGCTTCTAAAATGTTTTTTATATAACTGCTTCGAGCTTTGTGAATACCTTGCCATATCCATTTTACCTCGATAGAGATTTGTCTTTTAGCGTTTTTTGTCATAAATGAAACTGGATTGGAAATATCAATATCGACAAATCTTTTTTTAGTGTCCAATTTTTCGAAATACATGTTGTAAACAGGTGAGTCTAGATGAACCCACTGGTCTCCAAATTCTTTGTAACAAAAGCGAGCAAGATGAAAAACTACGTCTCGCTCCTCTCTAAAATGTGGTCCATGAAAATCACTTTTCATTTTCATTGATGGGCTGTTATACCGTTCATAATCCTTTCGGCTATCTTGGTAATAATTACAAAACAAGTCCCAAGCCTTTCTAAATTGTATATTCAGCATTTCAGGTCACTTTGGAAAGATGGTATACTAATTAGTTCTTATACTTTGATTGCTTTCGCTAAGAGAAGATGGTTAATATCTTTTCAAAAACATGGAATTAAGTTTTATCCCACAAACTTTGACAGTCTACGACCTTTTCAACTCAAATTATAAATTTGGTTATGAATTATATCACTGAATTAATCTTGCCCAACACGGTGACAATTATGAATGACTTCACATACGAAATCCCAAACGAAGAGGGTTTTATGAAAGCTTTACTAGTTCATCTCAAAGTGAACGGTCTAGGCGAAATTGCAGAATTATTGAAAGGAAGTAGTTGTGAGATATCCCACAATCAACAATTTGCTTATCCCGCAGGAAGATACAATTCTTTTTGGACAACGCTTACTATTCGTATTCCTGTGAATGAATTTGAAAATGCAGTTAACAAAATTACAGACGATGTTCAAAGAAAGATTTTGGGTATGGCAAATAAAATTATGCTCGAAAAAGCAGGACTTGACATTTTAACAATAAGCATATTCCCCTCTCTGGAAGTAACTCCTTTTGAAGGGTCTTTGATACCTGACCTTCAGAGTGCATCTGAAATTATGTCAAATAGTTTGAGTAAAGAAATTCTCCCTGAAGACATAACTGAAAAAGGAAAAGAGATGGCTGATGTTTATGTTTATTTGTATTGTGTTGAAAACACTCTTAGATTGTTTGTAGAAAAGGTCGCTAAGGAAAATTATGGAAACTCTTATTTTCTAAGTTTAAATCTAAATTCGCCAATAAATAAGAAATTAAAGATAAGAAAAAATGATGAAATTAAGAATCAATGGCTTCGCATGAGGGGCGATTCCGAGATATTCTACTTGGATTTTGACGACCTAGGGTCAATAATTAGGAGCAATTGGCAAATCTTTAAAAGATTTTTTCCAAGCCAAGAGTGGATAGTTGGTAAGGTAACAGAACTTTCAAAATGTAGGAATTTAGTAGCTCATAACAGCTACATTGGAAAAAGTGAAAG
This sequence comes from Candidatus Hodarchaeota archaeon, assembly GCA_016840025.1. The sequence continues at coordinate 2,060 of JAEOTF010000263.1, read as the reverse complement.
AGAACTAATTAGAGTCTACTTCAATTCAATACTTAGACAGATTAGTTCAACAATTTAAGTATCAAAGGGTTTAACTCTTTTTTTTATTTTCTCAGCTCGTTCTACCAATTGAGCCATATTATTTTCTGTTACGGTCTCTGGAAATTCTTCCCGAGTCATTTAAACCAATTCAAGAGTGTTATTATAACTGTCTTAAATCATTTTATGAATAAATTCAAGTGGAAAAAGTTAAAGCCGAATTCAATTGAGTATATTTCGGTGGGGGAGGTTATGACTGACGAAGAGGAAGAAGATGAATACGAGCCTGAAAGGAATGCTCAGAAACGCATTATAGAAAAGAGGGAAAAAGGCAAAAAAAAAGATGAGGCATAATGTCTAAAGAAGAGCAAGCCAAAATCTTTCTTCAACTTGCTCTAAAAACAGATCAGACAATATGGAAAGCAAATAAACGCTTAACCGAAAAAATTAGAGGTATCTTTGCTGTATCTTCAACATTAATTCCCATTATATTTGGTTTAGGTTATTTTATTATAAAGGAAACTAGGGCTTTTTGGATGCTATTTCCAATTTTTCTTAGTCTAATTACGTTTCTTTCGGCAATAATACTAGGGATTTGGCTTCATCGCCCAACAGATTACAAATATGTTGACCCGAGCGTAATAATGAAAAAGTATAAAGGAAAACCTCTCAAGTACATAATCAACAAATTTGCTTCCACTTGGTCTGACACATCAAATCATAATGCCTCTATCATAAATGATAAAGAAAACTGGTTAAATTGTATGTATGCACTAGTTGCAATCGGTCTAGGAATTCTAGCGGTATCTTTTCTATTATTAACAGTAAATATGAATTAATTTTAGTAAGAGCCCTCAAAAGGGCGACATATGTAAGAAATGCGGAAAGTCATAAAACAAAAAGAAGTGTAATAATTAGCGGAAGAATTAATGGATGTCTGATGATAACGCAAGAGGTTATGAGGACAGAAGAATTGATGTTTTACTAAATGAATATCAGGCAGGTCATAGAAATCGTAATCATTATGATAGTGTCCGCTGGACAGTAGGCTCAATTTTAATAGCTACATCATTTGCATTATTAGGGTTATCATTTCAGGAGAAAATTTATGAGGAGTTTTGGGCAGTTAATTTCATGGCATTCTTTTCGATTTGGTTGTTTTTGTTGTGGTATATTTATAATCAGTATGTCAACCCATATATTATGGGCTCAATTCTGCGAATGCATGAGATAGAACAAGAACTCCGTGATGGGAATTTTGATATTAGACTTCACAAATCAATTTTTAAGGAAACTTCACAACGGAGACTTAAAGCAACTTATATTACTTCTTTCGAGTTTGGCTTAGTTTTTGTGGCGTGGATTTTACGAAATTTGTTGTTAAGAACTCAAAATTCTACCTATTCTATCTGTGCAATAATCATATTGTCCATAGGTTTGATATTCGCTCTCATATTACATTTCACACATTATAATACAAAAGATTGGAAAAAAGGAATCAAAGGTATTATTGATAACAAAAAAAATCTTAAGGAAAAGAAGAAACCAGATCACCCACCTTCTAAATGTACGTTATGTGGAAAATAATTGAAGTTACCTAGATGTTGAATGGTTATAGACCTTACTTCCATCAGTTTTTATAAGCTAGTCAAGCAATTGATTAATTTGGAGATTAAGAAATATCCCGTGTGATGACGGAGTTCGGGAGATATTTTCCTTTTCAGTGTGTTAGTTGTCTAAATTTGCGATTCTAAAAGTCCATTTTTCTTTTTCATTTCTCAAGTATTTGGCGAATAGTAAAGCCTCTTCGTTAATAAAAGTCTCAACAGTCTTTCTTTTATCTTTCTGCACATAAGGGGTAAATCTCACCCTCTTTTTTCCCCGCGTATTTTACCTATATTTTAAACTCTACCGTTTAGCGAGGGGTAAATTAGACCCCCTTTTTTACCCCTCGTAACCTTTCCCCTATAATGATCTGAACTATATCGTTAAAACCCTGAATTTCTGAACTTGTATTACCTTTCTATTTCTTGATCTCTACC
>JAEOTF010000262.1 GCA_016840025.1 Candidatus Hodarchaeota archaeon | reverse complement strand
TTAGTTCCTTCCTCCTCTATTGCTATATGCAGTAGCGGCAACCCCCCGAATTGGGCTACCACTAACGGTTAGAGCGAAAAGGCATTCCAAGTGAATGTCCAAGTTTCTAAAAGTTTGAAAATTCGGTGTATTGTAGTTTTTTAGAATTTTATTAGTCTATTATAAAGGGAGTTACAAAAATAATTACAGATTTGTCAATTCAAGATACGAATAAGGTGAGTAAAATGTGCTTTAGTCCAGTAAATGACAAGAAGAAAAGGACGACAATAGGGGAAAGACTTGGGATTCCCTTATTGGATAACAAGGAGTACCTCAGACAAGAGTACTGACAAAAGAAACGTAGTCCGAACTTCATTGGGAAACAACTAGGATGTAGTGGAGTAACGGTTACTAATACTCTCAAAGCTCTGAAGATACCATTGAAGTCTCGAACACAAGCGAACAATCATCATGCGATATCTCGAAGTTCTGGTAAACTCTATGCCAACCGACTTTTTCTGATTGTTTTTTATTGCTTTCTTGGATTGAAAGACAAGAAGATCGCCCAGATTGCGGATTGTTCAAAGAGGACAATTCAGAGATATGTCAATTAGTTTGGTCTAACTAAGAAAGTCAAGGCATACATTAACCACAGTGACAATCCTCAGTTCTATAACAACAAACTATTTCTCATTACCTTCTATTGTTTCCTCAAAATGACTCCAGAGGAGATTGCACCTATTGCGAAGTGTGGTAAGACTCTTCTTCGTGATAAGGTCAAGGAATTGTTGCCTTATTGTTACAGAGACAGGTCAGAAGCACAGATCCTCCTCTGTAAGAAGAAGGCGGCAGAAGAACATAGTTTTCCAATAGATAAGTTGTTCAGAGAACAGTTGATCGGGTCAATGCTCGCAGATGGTTGTATTGCGACTAATTTCACTAAAGCTGAAGACGGTAATGTTCTTCGGTACGGAAATACTGCCTACTTCACATTAGCTCAGAATGAGATACACACCGAATACGTTGAATCTCTGGCAGGTAAGGTTGAGAACACAGGACTTGGCTTTACCATTCTCTACAAAACAGATGAAGTCCTTCTCAAGGACGGTACTCCCTCATATTCTACACGTTTCAAGACAATGGGATCCGTTGAACTGATGGAGTGGTTTTGGGATTGGTACAGACTCCCAACGAGTGATGAAATACGGAAAAATCCTGATTTGACGCATATCAAGATTCTGCCTGAGTGGTTGAAAGCAAGTGATTTTACGCCCTATGTTCTATATCTTTGGTACCTTGAAGACGGTTCTTACAAGAATAAGTGGTGCATCAATTTACTATCATTAACATTCACTAAAACTGAGAATGAACGATTAACAGGATTTCTAAGAAAAGTACTTGGCATTCATCCCGATAGCGATGATATCAAGGTTTTTCCAAGAAAATCTAAAAACTCAAGACTCAACTGCTACTACTACATCCGCCTGAAGCAAAACGCATTGGAAGAATTTTTCGCTTATACCAAACCTTACCACGACATCTTCCCTACATATAGAGACAAATTCCCCTGAGAGTATTTCCTATTTCTCCTCCCCTTTTTTTTTATCGATATACTTCTTAAAAAAACGTATGAATTTTTTAACCATGAATTTCTTACTTAAGAGGAGTACAATGTCACTCTCAGAAGAACTACAAAAGGTCTTAGACCTTTTTATCAATGATCCCCGTGAAGCTGCAGCAATTTTACTTGATCTTCCCCTTAACGAAGTAGTATCAAAACTTATTCGGCTACTTACGCATCTTCGTGGGGAGTATATGGAGTTAGAAGGCGATGAAACCGCCACCGAGAAGATTGAAAGTATAGAGAAGCTATTGCGAGATATGCCCCGCTATGGTGAATACCTACTTTCAGAAAGACGTATGGAGTTAGCTTCAAATAATCGAGCGGAAAGCCGACTGCTCGAATTTCTGATGGACGCGGAATTCCTTGTCAAACGTATGGATTATTCAAATCAGTTCTATTTGAAACGGGATGTGGACTTCAAATTTGTTGAAATGGATCAAGAAATTCTTGAAATTGAGATCCCAAATGAGACGGCGGATAGAATTCCAATTTCGCTTGGTGACTACTTTAAAATCTACCACTACTCTGATAGCGGCGAAAGAACCGATAACTATCTTTCTGTAAATGTTATAGCAAAGAAAAAAGATAAAACTACGATTCAATTTAAAAATTTAGGGTATATCAATAAATGGGGGAAGTTAGCAATCAATTATGCATTGAGCGGTTTTATGAATCAATTCCTTGTGAAAATGTCAGAGAGAGAAATGAACGATTTCTTTGGTTTTAAGAAAGGAGTACCAATGGGGTCTTATCGTAACAATGAGAATGTACAAATAGAGATTGACCTTGATACGATCATTTCAGCGCAATATGCAAACGTACTGACACTCGGGACAGTTGGTAGCGGGAAAACAACCTTCATGAAGAACCAGATCGCTCAGATTCTGCGTAATTCTAATGCACAAATCGTCATTGGTGATGTGCAGAGTGAATACCTCTACGAAAACGAAGCGGAATTTAAAGATATGACAGAAGTATTGGTAATAGGGAAAAGTATGCAACTAGATATGCAGCTTCTTCTTTCGACGACCTATCTTATTGAGATCATTCAGGAGATGTCACCACAACGCTTTATGTCCGCAAGCGCAGCTGGTTTTATAGGACAGCTGATTGATGATACTAAGGATATAATCGGATTGACGCCTGAGAAATTTGTGGAAAGATCTAAGGTACGACTCAAAGGAGAACGGGCTGATCACCAAAAATGGATTCAAAACAGTCTCAATTACCTTGAGTTATTGATTAAGAATAATATCTTTGGCTATCGCCGGGCAAACCTTCTCAATGTAGAGAAATTGTTCGATGATGAACGGGGAAAGCGATTACATATTTTTCGAATGCCTCCAGGTACTCCTACGAATCTTATTCAATTTGTGCTTCGATATATTACATCAGAAATTTATGATCATCGAGATAAAATTGCAGGGAAAGTGAAAGCTGAAATCCTAGCTAAAGGCGGCTCAAATGATGATTTTGAACGAGTTCTAAAAGAACAACTCCGACCAATTATTATCTTCTTTGACGAAGCGCATCTCTCTTTCCCAGAAACTCGAAGAGAAGGAGGACGGCTTGCAGATAAGATGAGATTAGTAGCTAGGATGGGACGAAAATATTATCTCAAAATGGTGCTCGGTACTCAACGACCACGGGATTTAGATCACCGTGTCGTACCTCACGTCAGTATGGCAGCAATAGGCTATTTAACTGCAGATGAAGACCGTAAATGGGTTATAAAAAGCTTGAAGAATTTAGGTCCTTCCTATAGCGAATTGATGAAGAATCTCCCCCCGCACCATTTTTTATTAGTTCCTGTATACACCAGAACACCCATAACAATCAAAGGTTACCCATATAATCGTTATCCGCTTGCTCTCATTAAACATAGCTCATTGACCGAAATAACGGACCAACCCGATACTCTTGAGGACGAATTTCGTCGTAAAATTCAATTCGGAAAATGGTGGCATGATATAACCCCAGAGATAATAACGATAAAAACTACTATACGAAAATATATAAGACTTCTTTCAAGATTAGTAGAGAAGAACAAGTGGGACATCGCCCAGACATTCGCTAACTTGTCTAATAAAGAGCACTTTCTCCTCCTTAAAAAGGAAGAAAATATAGGAATAGCAAGTGGGGCAGCACTTATTGAAGAAAATAAAGTATTTTGGAGTATTGGTGTTATCTCTGAATATAAAGGGGAAATACAGGAATTATTGGAATAAAGAAAACAAAAAATCTTTAGGTAGTCAATTAAACAAATTCTTAGCTGAATTCCCTTTTTGGAAAATAAATTTGAAAACTAATGGAATTTGACGACAGTGTGGTGGCTTGGAACACAACGAGATCGAAAAGAGTTCACAATTACCTTTGATGAATTATCTAGAGGAGTTGCGGTAGTTGACGCCACAAAAGGGGCTTTAGATAGAATCTTAGTCGAAGAAGCGGTTAGAGCACGAGTTCCAGTAATTGTGCTAGATAATACACCTGATGTAATGTTTACTCAGCTTAGAAATGAGAAGAAAAAAGAAGAATTGAAACTTTCCGGTATTCCCCAACAAATAGCGAAAGAGTTCTATTCATCAGTTGAATTAGGAATTTTCACGCCTGGGAATGAAACTGGGATACCAATCAGCATTGATCCTATAGCATTCTTTTCTATGATGCAAGACCTCGATGCTGGTTTTCAGGAATCTATTATTGAAGCAATAACATACATTATTGTCTCAAGTTTCAGAAACATAGACAAAGTAACTAGAACATCTTTATTCGACCCTCTCTTTTATGTTCTGTATGACTTATTTCGGCGAAAAGTAGCAATAACAAGTTTGGCAGACTTGTATAACTTCTTTGTTGAGAACAGTGACAAACTTGCGGTTCCGCCTGATCAGCTCGAGACTCTTACTAATAACCTGAGTATTCTCGCAAAGGGAAGAAAGTATACAGCATACCGACAGGGCATCTTACTGAATCCTCAAGATCTTTTAGTACCAAAATCGGAGAAGAGCCCTGTCTCAATAATAAATTTGAGTTCAATTCCCGATTTGAAAATAAGACGAAATTTCTTAATCCTCCTTGTCATTTTTTTGAATATATGGGTTAGAAAGTATAAACCTGAGCCTTTTTTCCTTATTTTTAGTAATTTAACCTCTCAAATGTCATTTAAAAGCTCTAAAAGCCCTGGTTATGAAGTTTGGAAAGATTTCGTTGAGCAAATTATAGCTGACAAGATTGGAAGTGTATTTTCTTTTTCAGAGCATAGTGCTTTAAATCAGTTAATTCTTCAATATACAACCACTCAATTTATAGGAAAGATAGAAGATGACTTAATTCTTAAAAAAGGAACACGTACAAAATATATTGCTGACTATACACGAGTTTACGACACACTTCCTAACATTCAATCAGAAGAGTTCATAGTTCTCAAAGAAGATAAAAAAGAAAGTAGTTTTGTAGTCAGAACGTCTTTTTCGGATAGTGAGCGAGAAGCAACAGGTCAATTTACTGATATTACTTCTAAAAATGTCTTGAAATACTTCAATAAACTACTTGTTCCTCCTCAAAAGGAAGAGAAAGCTCCAACAGAACTGCTTGAAGAAGTAGACCTACCATTAGCTGTTAGTTCCTCTCTACGATTGAATGTAACAACATCCAAAGAGGTATTAATTGGCAGATCAATTCAGGAGCATAATGAAATTGGGGATTTGGGTTTAAGTCTCTTAGGCGCGAACTATGAGGATACTACATGGCGAGGATTACCCTGTTATCTTGATCTATCTAAGCCACATCTTGTTTTTGTAGCAGGTGCACGTGGATCGGGACGAAACTCCACTCTTCGTGTGATTCTAGAAGGACTTAATCAGTGTACGGTAGTTGATCGAATACCTTTCAGTACAATCATTCTCGATTCTTCACATACATTTACCTCTCTTAATCCGATAATTGAAGAAAAACAATTAGAAATACTTGATAGGTGGGGGATTACCCCTAAAAGGTTGAGCAATGTAACTGTGTATCTTCCTCAAAATGATTTTACACAGCTACGTACTAGAGAGGAAGGTATAATCTATAAAAAACTAACAATCCGCCCTGTTGACCTAGGAGAAGAAGATTGGGAATATCTTCTCTCCTCAATTGCTCCTCTTACTGGACCAATGAAAAATTGTCTTTTAGATATTTTACGGCATTTTGAGCAAAAAGGTATTATAAACTACTCCATAGGTTTTATGATTCACCGAATAGGAACTAGTAGCCAGCTTGATGATGATTATACTTCTGGTACACTAAATGGACTCCGAAATCGGTTAAAGATTCTCGTTGCTACAAATCTATTTTCTAAAGAAGGCATACTAATTAATGAACTCATCCGACCAGGGCAGATTTCTATTTTGCAGATGTCCAGTGTAGTATCTTCAAGTATAATCGAGATCGCTGCAAGTGTACTTTGTCAGAAAATTCTGAGGTTAATTAGGCAACCCCGCCCGCAGAATCTATGGTTATTTCTTGACCGAGCTCATACATTATTTCCTAAAACCAAAAAAACCCCTATTGCAAATATGATTACTCGTTTCTGTGAAATTGGTCCCAATCGAGGACTCTCTCTCGTTCTTTCTTCCAATCAACCAGCTGCAGCCTCTAACAAATTACTGAGCTATATGGATATAGTTCTCTTACATCAAATGAATCCTAACGCTGTGAAACAGCTTTCTACACATATGCCCAAAAGTATGCCCGATGCATTCAAGAGAGAAACAAGCAGCAGCATAAGTAGTTTCAGACCTGGAGTGAGCTGCGTTTTCGACCGCACACCAGGGAATGAACGCGGATTTGCTATAAAAATTCGACCGCCAACTATGGGACGGGAGTCATGGTTCAAACCTATAATATCAAGAAGGATAGATCAAAGTATACCTGAAGGTGATCTTGGAGATCTATCTAGAAGCGAAATTGATAGTATTGTTGAATCGCTGCCTAGCGAGACTGGTGAAGCAGAGGATAGTACTGAAATCGCCTCTATTTTCACAGATGTTACGAAAGAGCTTGGAATTGAGATTATAAAGGAAGAAAAATCATCAATTAAACATAAACGTGTTGAAGAAATAAAAGAACAAGTAAAACAAGTTACACCTATATGGCTGAAAGACATAACTGAAGTAACAATATCTGTTCCTTCACTTTCAGAAATTCGTGAAAGCATTAAAGATAATCTAAGGCTAGAAGGAACCAAAAATATCGCTAATATCGAATTCCATGAAGTATATGCACCAGTTCTTATTCTTGAAGGAAGAACTGTCGCTGCAGGCGAGATTCCATTTCCCCATGATATGAATTCGATGGATAGTATAGAAAAAAGGCATTTTGAAGTAAAAGCATATAATTCGGTTTTTTTAGGCAATTTTTCAGTTTTATCAGACTTAGATGGTCAGTTCCAGAATTATAATTTTGGGAAACTTCAGAATAACATCTACTTCATAGAAATGTTCCGAGGACTTGAAAACTATATACGTAATGCGCGAACAGAGGCGCTTGATGCGACTGATACACCGCGACTCTCCCTAGAAGTTCCAAAAAAAGATGTAATTAATGAATTCAAGAAAAATATGAACGAATTCATTACAATGAAATCCATTTCGCATGTTGTTAGTACTTTCGTCCAAGAATGGGAAAAAGAGATTCTTCCTCCAATAAAAAATGAAATTAGTCTTCTCAAAAAGGTCCGAAAAGTATCAGTGATTATCGCGAAAGCTACAAGAGAAAGCAAGAACAAGAAATTAGAACGCGCAGAAATCACCAAACAACTACGAAAAGAAAAGAAAAAAGCTACAAAAGCAGCACAAGACCTCAAGTCTAGGACAAGAAAGTTAGAAAAAGTTATTAACCAGTTAAATCAGACTGAAACAGATGCAAGACAGTACCTGAAGGAATTACTTAGGAAAATTCATCAACAAGGGATGGATATTCGACAAACCCAAGAAGAACTGGTAAAAAGAGAGAATTTTGTCCAAAAGACCCGAAATAATATTAGCTCTCTTCAGGAAGATGATAAATGGATAGAATCCCTTCGATATCTAAGTAAATCATTAAAAAAAGTACAGGTGATGTGGACACCCTTTCTTTTCTTCTCTGTTTTGATAGAGAACGAAAACCAACAAACTACATTTTTAGGAGTCAGTTCACCTGCATGTGACGTACCACCTCTATTTCAATGCAAAATATGTAGGAAAGTCACCGATAAAATCGTTATATGCCACGAATGTCTTCAGACTGCTTGTGACGTTCATTCGATCACGCAATGTGATAAATGTAAACTATCATTTTGTGATTCACATTTAAAAAAATGTGAAAAAGAGGAATGTGAATTAATTATCTGTTCAAATTGTGGTGGGATTCGTAAAGTGGGGTTATTAAAGAAAACCGAGAGATTTTACTGTAAAAACCATTGAGTTAAGTAGACAACCCAAACTCACAAGAAATCTCTTTCTTCAGATAGGGATGAATAATCCGTATATCGCTGTTTTGAATTATTTAGAGCATTAAATGTCTTTATTTTGATATCCTTAGGTTAACCTTAAGAGATGCTCTTAGCCCAGATTCTATATGTCCAAATGATGACCATTAGGTTAATAATCACGATAATGATCACAGTCCCTTCTAGGATGGGTATATCCTCTTCTGTTTGCTCCGAAATTATAGCAAATTTTATTTGATCATCCACGGTAGTTCCGTCGGCAACAGCGGTTATAGTTACTTGATAATCTCCTGGAGAAAGGGTATTTATAGCTAGAATTAGAAGATAATAGCCATTTTCTCTCGAATAACCTATTGAGGGAATCGAGAGGACTAGATCATCGTTTTTCGATACTGTGGCGTTCATATCCAATTCTTGAATTTCCAGCTCTGTCTCCTTACATTCAACTTTGAAGTAAGCGATAAAGTTAGAATCTCTCTCGGGGTCAAGCCGAGATGGTGTTATATACTTCAAACTATTGGTAACTATTTTAAAAGTTCCTCCAATAGTAAGCTTAAGACGATCGAATCCATATAACGGGGTGGTTAAGTTACGGGAGAACGCCTCTGTCGTTATAAGACTATCATTCAACACATTGTATACATAGATGCCCACACTATATGAAATGTTTTGTGCTGGATTGGAACGGCGCAAATTTGGATTAATGATGTCTGTATAATTATGAGTCTCATCTATCTCTTGAGAGGGGCTGAGACTAAACGTGTCGTTTGTATGAGTCCCAGTAAAAGGAGAAAGGAGGGTTCCATTGACATCGGCAACTCCAGCTGTTGTTGTGACATTTTCTATGGGGGAAATTACATTATTAGCTGCAAGTGATCCGAGGGCAAATGTGACTGAAATCCAATCACCATAATAGACCTCTAAGGGTTCAGTATCAGATTCAGAAAGAATAGAATCTTTTGTTTTTACTTCTACATTTAATACTACAGGTTCACCCTTTATGATTATAGTTTGATTGTGATTATCGAGGTACTCAGCTATTCCGCCATATTCGTCCCATTTAAGAATTACAGTCATATTTAGCTCTCCTAGAATAAATCCTTGATTGGTGGGAATATTTGCCTCGCTAAGGGTGTAAGTCTGGCTACTACTGTGGGTAATGTTATATTCAAAGAGGATTTGGTCTTGAGTTTGAAATAGGACCGTTCCATTAACGCTGGTGGGGAATTTTCCTGTGTTATTATAGGAGAAAGTTAAGTTAAATGTGATTGGAGATCCTAAATAATAGCTGAAATTTGTGCTTTCAGCGTCACTAAAAACAACATTAGTAACATCAAAAAGGAGTAACTTATAGACATTTACTGAATGGTTACCGACCGACAGAGTAAAGTTCCAGCTACCTAACAGAGCATCCTCGGGTAAAGAAACAGGAACAAATTCTAATCTGCCTGCAGTTATAGAAAGAAGAGAACTTGGAATGTTGAGATCATGGGAGACTTTTGCAGGGGTTGTAAGATTTACTATTGCGGTTTCATTATCCACATATTTTGTAGTTTCATCCGTACCAGGAAGTTGCCCAGTTAATATTGTAGCATTGAATTCAAAAGAAGACCCAGGTGTAAGAGCGGTTATAGAAGAACTAAAACTTGCGTCAATGTCATAACGAACTTTTATTGTATCACTAAATGAATAGAGAGGATTATCTAAGTAAGAAAGATCAGAAATAGTAAAATTAACGCTAAGATTATGAAGACCTAATGGGAATGTTTGGTTTTCTATATCAATAAAGAAGCAATACCGGTCTAGATAGTCTGGATCCTTTTCTGAAATTTTCCAGTCTTCCACTTTGAGAGACACAGATAAGTCCTTGTGAAAAGTATAGTTTTGAATTGCAATACCTACATAGATTGAACTGTTCTCATTTTGAAGAATCTCATTTCCAGCACTATTCCATTGATTGGCTTCACTATCATCAGTTGAAATGACAATATCAGCACTATCACGCCAACCACCACTAAAAAACAAAATAAGTAGAGCAGAATAGGCTGTATCAATCGTACATGTTGTATACGAGGTAGTAGGGTTTATTCTGAATCCACCATAGTAATCATTCTTGGTACTGGTATACTGAGATTTGGTGATAAACCTTTGAAGATCCGTAATGTTAGTAGAAGTTTGATTCATTAACCCTAGATTGGACAATACGCCCATTGCAAAGGCACTTTCTACAATATCTTCCCCGCCATTCCAACTTATACCGCCATATTCAGCATTAGTTTCATTATAAGGAGATTGTAAGGAAGGAATCCAAGTTGTCATCGCTGGTTTTAGGGTGTTTTCAACAAAAACATCATTAATTTCAAGTATATCAAGGATCTCGGTAGCATACCAGGCATCAGCAATGGGTGACGTAACAGAGAGTGAATCATTGAAAATTGTGCCATTCCAGACGTAATTTTCAATGAAGTTAGTAATGTCCGCCATCACGTCGATTGTAGTGGTTGTATTATAGAAAGTATAATTGTCTAAGGTCGAAAAATTAAATCCAATGTAATTTAGAATCTCTAAAGCCTCGAAAGTAGCATATATGGAACTATTTTCCCCAACCTCGGCAAAAGCACCAGTTATTACATCAAAATGGTCAAAAACAAAATATTCAATGAAATCCACATACTCTGGGTA
>JAEOTF010000031.1 GCA_016840025.1 Candidatus Hodarchaeota archaeon | reverse complement strand
AGTGTATCACACGAAATTCGCAAGAATCCTGCAGACATCCTTTTCAATCCCGACCATCCATGGAAGCTGTCGGAATCGACGTGTTCAAAACTGCACAAAATGCAGGTTTACCTTTCGATATTCCTCCAAAGGACCGGACTGTCTGGAACGGGCTCGTTCTCGTCGCTTAGTCACCTGCGGAAATGGTTTAACAGCTCGATTGGATAGCAAGACAACTAGTTTACAGATAATATCTCATGTTCTTTTCCACTTCTAACAAGCGGGTGAAATCTAGGAATCTACTCTTCTATCTACTTCCATATTTTTCAAACAAGACTATTCCAATTATTATGACTACAATACTAACAACGGAAATAATTATCAGGTCAAGGAAAAAACTTGTATTCATCCAATCTCCTTCAAGAATCTTCTTTAAAGCATCTAGAAGATAGAAACTCGGAAGAAACTTCGCGATCTGATGAGTTGTACTGGTTATTGGAATAAAAGTCCCAAAGAACATCTGGGGAAGAATGAAAATAAAAGAAATTCCTGTAGCAGCTTCAGGAGTTTTTGATAGTGTGGCAGTAATAAGCCCCAAACCAACTGAGCTCAAAGCAAATACCGCAGTGACAGGTAAGGCTAAGAATATTCCTCCAATACCACTCTCCGGTTTGAATCCCAAAAAAATAGCCAGTGCTATAACTACAAGCACTTGTACGATTGAGATTAGCATGTGTGTTATGATCTGACTGCCCATGAATTCAGCTGAGGTCATCGGGGTGGTATTTAGCCGTTTTAATAAGCCTTCTTCTCTTTCAGAAGAAAAGGACTGAGCTATGGTCATAATTAAGAAAATTACAGCGTAAACAATCAAACCAGGGACCACCAAATTTATGTTCATTCCCAGTTCTGGATCTGCAAAAGCAAATATGAACACGATCGTTAGTACAGCTGGAAATAACAGAGTTAAAAACAAAATAGCTGGCTGTCGAATAAACTTTTTCAGTTCCATTCCTACTAGAGCAGCTAAAACCTGAATTTTCATTCATATCCCCTCTAAAATTCGTCGTCCCGTTATTTTCAAAAAGACTTCCTCCAAATTCTTTGCTTCGTGTCTTTCCATCAACTCTTCAGGAGTTCCCAGGTCCACCAGTTTTCCATAATCAATAATCCCTACTCGATCACTCAATGCTTCCGCTTCTTCGATATAGTGAGTGGTTAAGATAATGGTCTTCTTTTCCGCTTTAAGAGACCGGATAAATTCCCACGTTTTGCGTCGAGCCCTGGCATCCATTCCAACTGTAGGTTCATCAAGAAAAGCAATCCTTGGATCACTAATCAGTGCAATAATGAGGTTCAATTTCCGCAGCATTCCACCGCTATATCCTCCAGCTTTTCTTCTGCTTGCTTCAGCTAACTCCAATAGTTTTAGTAACGCTTCCGTTCGTTCCTGTAATTCTCTCTTAGAGACTGAATGGAGATTTCCAAACAGTTCAATATTCTCGCGTGCATTGAGGAATTTGAAAACGGCAGCTTCTTGGGGACATACCCCAATTATCTTTTTAATCTCATCGAGGTTCTTCGTCACATCAAAACCCGCGATAGTGGCAGTTCCTGTTGAAGGTTTTATTATTCCATTAAGGATGTTGATGGTTGTAGTTTTTCCAGCACCATTTGGCCCCAGAAGACTGAAAAGTTCACCTTCCATAATTTCGAGACTTAAATGATCAACCGCCGTAACATCCTCAAATCTCTTCACAAGCTGTCTTATGATAATCGCAGGGGGACCATCGGATTTAATCAAAGGCTCCAAAGTTCTTGTTTTCGTTTTCTGAATGTCTTCAATAGAAACATTCAGAGCAAGAAGTTCTTCAATAAGTGATTTAGACCAATTATGGGGGATACTAATTTTCTTCAGATTAGCAATTACAAAAAGTTCTTTCTTATTTAATTGTTTGAGTATACTCTTCATGTCTTTAGACAATAAAATAGCCCACTTTGCCAGTGTTAATTCTTATTACTCAATAACTTTTTGTGTGTGGGGGGAGGGATTAAAAATTAATCTTCTTCTTTTCCTTTTATCCATGAGCCTACATTTTTCGCTATGTAGCCATAGACAAAAGCAGCGATGATAAAAGTAATCACAACAGTTTCTGTTTGAGGGTAATAATAGTTTGGTATCCAGATTATGAATGAATTGATAAAAACCAATAAGAAACCTAATGTGAACCCATGCAAACCATAATTCCATATGATATACCAGATAGCTGATATTAATTTTCTTGGCATATTTCGAAAACTTAAAGCTTTTATTTCTCTTCTCAGATGAGTTCTTTTAACTTCTGATTGAAGCTGTTGAAACCAGATCAGTCGAGTCAACTCCATGTTTACGAAACCAATTATCGTAGCCACTACTAGAATTAATAGGAAAAACCATTCGAATGTTGTAGGTAGTAAAACGATGTAATTATTGAAAACCCAGGGCATCACTAGAAACTCAAGCAATAACGAATATGGAGATCCTTGAATAAAGGATTTGATTGGGCTCTTCCAGTTCATTTTTCTCCCTCCAAAAGCTTTCTTAATTCGTGCGCTTCACTCCTCCTCCTTCTCCACTACCAACATAACCTAGCCTAGATAGCATATTTAAGATTTGATAAAGAATCCTCTGTTAAATCATGCGCACGTGCATCGGTGGATGCTTTCTTATTCTCATGAATATGCTACAAGCTAGCAGCTTAGAAGATTACAGAAACTATTTGTTTACTGACCCCCACAGTTTTATGGGATGGATTTGAGACTAACCTCTTCTTTTCAATGTCCGCGTATCATATTATTTTTCTTCTTATAATCAGGAGATTTTCACCGGACTTTTATATAATTTATCTTCTGTAAATAATCTTATATACAAAACAATACAAATTTCCATTGCTATAGTAATCTACTGGAAGGGGAATTTATGGAAGAGAAAACTGAATTAGAGAATAGTTCAGATGGTTGGAAAAAATTCCTGAAAAAGCATTGGAATATGCTTGTTTATTGGATAATAGCCGGTATTTTCGCAGCAATCGGCGCAATACTAGTCTACATATGGTTTGTCGGAGATGCTCAATCAACGGGTCTGGTACCTGCAACTTTGAGTCTATGGACAATGGGACATGTAGTGACTTTCATTTTACATTTGATATTCTGGGAACTTCTTTTCATCGGAATCCCTGTAGCTATTGCTGCAATAGCAGGTTGGCTATGGTGGAAACAAATACCTGACGAAGAAAGGAAAGAATATCAATTCTTTAAGCGCTCACGTACAGAAAACGGTGGAAGTGGAATTTCATTTCTGTTCTTTATAGCATTCTGCATCAAGGTTTACATTGATGGAAACTGGAATGTTGCCATTGCATCTTGGACTTTGGATTATGTCGTAGATTCAATGATTTCAATACTATTTTGGTGTGCAATCATCTTCGGGATTCCAGCATTTGTCTTAGGACTTATCTGGTTAGGCTACGAGATAAAAAAGAAACCCGAACCCACACCAGCTAGTTCGGAGCTCCAATAGGATAGTGCGGTTGAACACTACTGCGCACCCAAGAAAAGAGACAACGAAGAAACTAGCGCGCGCTGACCGAATGATTAGAGCACCGAAGAGACCAATTATCGCTATTTTTATCTAACTAAGATATTTAATAGCAACACACTATGGGTAATCATTGTAGGATGTTTAGTACTGAATGAATGCACTAGTAGTCCACTATTCTAGAACTGGAACCACAAAAAAAGTCGCGGAAAAACTAGCATTTCTTCTTAAATGCGTCAGTGAGGAAATCCATGACACTACAAATAGGAAAGGAAAGTTAGGTTGGTTAAGGGCGCGCGCGCCATGTCAACCCCTATCAGAACCTACTGCACACAATCTAAAGAGCGTTTTAATAGAGTAGCTTTCTTTTGCACCTACCGATACACCGATGACAACCCATTTGAGGAAATGGAGTCGCTCTGTGGAAAGACGCCAGTCGCCACACTAAAACTTCACAGAAAACAGGACGTCGAAGTCGATCAGTATATTGAGAAGGCTGAAGAATTCGTTGATAGATTAGCTATCTGAGAGCTTCTTTTCAGCTAAAACGTTCAGAATATCGAGATAAATTACGCCATGCGTCTAAATGGATAAAAAAGTTAAAATTTACTCCCCCCCCACAAAATCTGCAAAAACCAAATGTTGCCCTTATTTGATTTGCATGATGTAGAAGACGTAGCCGTAGTAGTCTGAATACTTCCGGAACATGTCACTTTCTATTTCTTGCATGTTTATGACCTGCATAGCCTCTTTGTCACCACCATATCTGGCCTTCAGAGAGGGAAGCTTCGCCTCTATAGGTCCATAATAGTTGTCCCACCAACTCTTTACTGGCAACACAAATGAGTCAATTAATCGATAACCACTCTTCTGCACAACCTCAATGTTCTCGTCTACCGTTTTAATCGCTGGATACGTACGTCTCATATACTCCTTTACTTCATCGGGGACATCATGTTGTAACCACGTAAGTTCAGAAACAACAACATAACCTTTAGGAGCCAACAAACGCCTCCACTCCTGCAATCCCTTCTCAAACCCAATCACAAAAATCGCACCCTCCGACCAAACAACATCAAAACTACCATCAGCATACTCTAAGTTGAACATATCACCCTTTACTGGCTCTACCACGTCAGTTACGTCCTCTCTTTGGATAGTTTTCTTAAGCTGCTCCAAGAAAGGCTCATGAACGTCCAATGCAACAATCTGCCCACCAGACAGCTTCGCCAATTCAATAGTCTGCATACCCGGACCACAACCTATGTCAAGTATGCGGGGTTTTTCAGGCAAATCCCTCAACATCATATAGGCTTTTCGTGTTGACTTGTTGTCACCTGGTCCCTCTCTAGGCAGACCACTGTGTATCGTCCAAAAGAATTCAGGCAAGTCCTCAATCATTTTGTAACCACTCGCATCTATAGATGATTTACAGCCACCCAGAAAAATTGTTTTCTGCACTAAAGTGTGTTTGATGATTTTATGGTCATATCGAGAGGGTTTTGGGGTTAAATTTTAACTCTGTTTCTTAAAAAGAATAAAAGTGATGAGAAAAATAAAGCTGATAATATCAGCAGGGTTTGCGACGGCAAATATTGAATCATGAACCCTCCAGCAATTGGTGTGATAATTTGAGCTACACTAGAAAGTGAATTATTAACACCCAATATAGTTGCAGTCTCCTTTTTTGTCACGCTATTTGTCAATTTACTCGTTAATAATGGTCTGCTGACTCCTGTACCATAAGCAAGAAAGATTAATGGAACAAAAACGAATAGATAATCTGCAGAGAATGCAATAGTTACCATTGAAATGATCATAGCGACTATTCCCGTTAGCAGTATACGATTTTCACCCAAGACTCGTAGGATGCGGGCAATTAGAACTGTTTGAATAATGACTCTAAGTATGCCGATCCAAGCCATATAAAAACCAACTTGGTCTGCATTAACGTGAAATTGTTTTTCTGCTAATAAACTAAAGTTAGCAATAAACAAGTGAAATCCCATGTTGTAAAAGAAAAACATGAACAAACTATTTCTCATTTGGGGGGTTTTTACAAATCGTATAGCATCATTTATGGGAAGAATATCATTAAGACCAAGAGAAAGCGTATCAGGTTTTTCAGTGATTGTTTCAGGAAGAAAAAAAACTAGGACAAGTGAAATCAACGATATGCCTGCCGCAAAGAACATTGGAACCGAATAACTAATTCTAGAAAGAGCGCCGCCAAGAACAGGACCAAATATCAAGCCTGCACCAAATACGCCACTTGAATAGCCATAAACTCTAGTTCGATGTTTAGGTTCAGTGATATCACTGATGTATGCTTGACTGACGGTCATATTGCTTCCCAGTAATCCATCAATTAATCGTGAGGCAAGTAACAGAATTGCAGTTGTAGCAAATCCAAGGAGTAAAAAACCAGCAAATGTGCTTAACTGACTTAAGATAAACAAAGGTTTTCTTCCAAAACGATCACTCAGTTTACCTGTTATTGGGCTGGCGAATAATTGGCACAAACTGAACACGCTGATAATAAGTCCGATTTCTATTGGAGTTAATCCAAGCGATAAGCCCAAAAATGGGATTACCGGTATTACAATAGTAAAACCCAATACTTCTGTAAATATTATTAAAAATATTACATAAAGACGTTTATTAAATACAAAACCATCTGTTTCTATATGTGCTTTGTCATTCCACAATAAATCGACCCCTATATAGAATAATCAAATTAATGGATTAAATCATCAAGATTCTGATCTACTTGCTTTAATAGATATAAAAAACGGATTTTTCACTTCAGCTTGTTCAACATATATTCTCGATATTTGTGTCAAGCTTGTGATAATCTTTTCTACCTCAAGTCAGTTACTATTAAGAATCACGGAATATACATTCTAGGTTATTGGGTCATGCGCGCGCGTTTTACATACGTTTACCGCTGTTTTTTGTTATTTTTTGGGTTAGATAGAATTTCCTCTTTTTTTCATCAAATTTCTCAATAGCATATCTAAGCATAGTTCTTGGCATCTGTAAACAATATTTGGTTAGGAACCGTTCTTCTGCGTTTTGATCTCTTTTTCCGATTTCTCTAAGTGCCCAACCAACTGCTTTGTGAATTAAATCGTGTTTGTCATGCAACAGCAATTCCGAAATATTTAGTGCATCTTCAAAATCGTTGTTATCTATAAATATGAAAGTTGAAAGAATTGAGATCCTTCTCTCCCACAAATTATTTGATTTTGCGAGCTTATACAAGATGGATCTATCTTTGTTAACTAAATAATCTCCAACAATCCTTGGTGCGCTCAAATCAACTAAATCCCAATTGTTGATGTTTTCTGTGTTTTTTAGATAAAAACTAAAAATATCTTCTTTACCCGATTTTTCAGCTTTTCGATATTTAGAAATCAATATCACTAATGCAGTAAAGCGATGTTCATGAATTTTACTGTCGAGCAATTCTTGTAGATCATTTGATGATAAATCAAAATACTTCTTCGCTACTTTTCGCTGTTCTGGAACAGGAATTCCAAGAAAAAGATCCCCTTCACCATATTGACCTTTTCCAGTCTTGAAAAATCCAGATAGTTTTTTTGCTCTATTGGGATCGCTAAGTTGCGAAAGATCTCTTTTTATATGGTCCAACATTGTCTCTCAAAAGCTTTTTACTGTGAATTAGCAAAATAGTTTTTGTTTAAAAAAAAGAAAAAGGGGAGACTTACTCCTTCCTTTCACTTTCTTAGTCGCGCGCGTATGCTTTGAAACATAATCCGAATGTTGAAGGTGTGTGCGCACACTACTCATATCCTCAGATGTAGATTTTACCACTTGTTGTAATGAATCCTATCTTTTTTGAATCGGTCTTGGAGGGGAGGTTTTTGTGCGGGGTATCCTATGGGAATAAATGCTAAAGGTATGACGTTAACAGGAATATTTAGTAATTTTCTGTATTTTTCTATGCGATCTTGCATAGGGTAGATTCCAGTCCAAACGGCACCCAAACCAAGAGAATGCACCGCTAGAAGTATGTTTTCAGTTGCAGCAGAACAATCTATCATCCATAATCCTTGGTATTTTTCCAACGTGAGATCTCCACAAACAAGTATGCCAAGAGTGAAGGGACGAATCTTCGAAATCTTTTCCAGAATACTCCTATCTGTTATTACGATGAACTGCCAGGGCTGTTCATTACCTGCTGATGGAGCATTCATCGCTGCAGCCAAAATCTTTTGAACTAACTCATCGGTTACTTTCTTGTCTTCGAATTTTCTGATGCTTCGACGCGTGTTAATAACCTCAATAAGATCCACAATCTCAGCTCCACATCTCTGGAGGGTAGAAAACCCAATAAGATTTGTGCACAGAAAATCACATGTTTTTACAATTCCAAATGCCCGCCTTTGCGCGCGCCTCTAAATTTGTGTGTGGAATAGTATTCAGTAATCCGGAGAGTATCTTGGATACTGTTGGTTTTAATGTGCGCGTATGCAATCAGAGGGTTTCTTCAAACAAGTTGATGAATTCCTCAACTTGTTTTATGCCTTTCTTCCAAAATCTCTCATTAGTTATATCGAAGCCTAATTCAGCAGCAAGCTCAGAAGGAGACTTACTAGAACCTGCAGCTAGGAGTTTCTTAAGATTGGGAACAAAACTCTTACCCTGTTTTTTGTAAAGCTTGTACAGTGCATATACAAACAGCTGGGCGAATACGTAGGGATAATTGTAGAAACGATAGTTTGCTAGGTAATAATGTGGTTTCATCGTCCATTCCCACTTCATCACATCAAGCCAATCAACAGAGTCACCATAGATTTTATTCCGTCCTGCAACCCACAATTTGGCCACAGTCTTCCCATCCAAGAACTTACCTCGCTTTATGGTGTCGTACATGTTCTGTTCAAAGAAAACTCGAGCAGAGACTTGGAAAGTTGCCATGCCGAACTCGTCCAGTATGTTGGCAAGGATTGTCTGCTTTTCACCTTTGGTCGTAGCTTTGGAAAGCAATCGTTCTGTCAAGAGTAGTTCACCAAATATACTTCCAGTTTCTGCGATGCAGCTCCCTATTTCAAGATTGCTCGGCTTCTGAGCTCTTGAACTAAGGTACGCATGAACTGCATGACCCAGCTCGTGTGCCTGAGTATAGACGTCGCCCACCATTCTGTTGAAGCTCTGTAAGATGTAAGCACTCTTTCCAACCAGCCACGAAGAACAAAAAGCACCTGAACTTTTGCCTTTCCGTACCTTCCCGTCAATGTGCCGCTTCTCAAACATCTCGTTAACCCAACCCCCTATCTCCTCATCAAACGCCATGTAAGCCCCTACCACTTCCTTCCGAGATTCTTCCCATGTATAATCAATTTCCGGGGCGTTAGGCAAAGGAGCAACAAGATCGTAATTGGCCAATTTATCTTGCCCCATCAATTTGGCCTTTAGTCTAAGGTATCTCTGATATAGATCAACATTCTTCTCAATAGTATTCATGAGACTATCAATGGTCTGTTGTTCGATGTCATTGACGATCAAGCTCTGGGTCATCGGGGTGGGATAGTTCCTTAGTTCACATATTTGCAGATGGTCTTCACATACGGAGCGGATAGCACTTGTCCAGATAATCTCATCCTTTCCAAGATT
>JAEOTF010000261.1 GCA_016840025.1 Candidatus Hodarchaeota archaeon | reverse complement strand
TATCGATCTACTTGGCATGGATGCATGTTTGATGGGTTTAATAGAAGTTGCATATGACTTCAGGGATTTAGTTGATGTAATTGTATTTTCTGAGGAATATGAACCCAGTGATGGTTGGCCTTATGATGATATTCTAAACGCTCTCTCGGTGAATCCCTCTATGCCGGTTACAACGTTTGCAAAGAGAATAGTAACAGAATATGAAGCTTCATACACAGTAGGTGGGTCTGCTAATTATCCTGATTATAAGATCACTCTTTCTGCAATTGATTGTAGTGAAGTTACGGCTATTGCTACTAGTCTAGATACTTTAGCTCAATCTCTTATAGATGAGATTGCAACTTTTGGAAATCATATCGCTTCAGCAAGAGCTGTTACCGAAGAATTTGAATATTCAGAACAAATAGATCTCTATGATTTTGTTGAAGAATTATATTCATTAACAACAAACGACACAGTCAAAGCATATTGTTATTCGGTCATGAATGCTATCACAGATGCAGTTATTGCTGAAACTCACCTAACACAACATGCTGATACTCATGGTTTAGCGATTTATTTCCCAACAACAAGTGGTAAGTTTCTAGCGTCTTATAGAACAGTTTTAGATTTTACAACAGATACTAAATGGGATGATTTTCTCTTCTCCTATTATTATAGTAGTGGTTTACCATTAAATGATGGCTCGGATCCTTCTACAGCGATAACATTCTATGCAGGAAATACAACGGGCAATCTTCCATTACCCGGGGGAGAATGGGGTACTTATAGCTCGACAATGTGGTATAAAACTCAGATTGCAGAAGGAACATTAATTACTATTTCTATTACCGCACCATCAAGTACAGATTATGATGTATTTTTGTATGATACTGATTATGAACTATTAGACTATGCAAATGGAACTTCTTATCCAGATGAGACTCCTGGAGTTATTGCACCTATTTCAGGCAAGTATCTTATTTTAGTAGCACTACATACCGGCGATAAACCATTCGTACTAACTCTAAAATTGGGTACAGGTGGCTCATACAATGGCGGTGCTAATCCTAATGATGCTATCGAGCTTTCATCTGAAGAGCTCATTATTGGGGCTCTTCCAGGTCCTGGGGAATCATTGGACTTTAATGAAGATGGTTACCCTGATGGTGGTGAAATTTGGTATTCTCTATACATTTGGGAAGAAGATGTTATCTTTTTTTCTCTCTCTGGACCAAAAAATAGATCAGATTTTGATCTTTATCTCTTTTTCCCCGATTCAGAAGGTTATCTTGATGTTATAGCTCAAGCTACTGATGTGAAATATCCTGATGAAATGGAATACATTGTTGAAAAAACAGGTTGGCATTATATGTGCATATTAGCATACCCGTATGGTGAGTGGTTAGGTAATGCGGAATATTCACTATTAATTGATATTAAAGAAGGACCTAGGAAAACAAGCACAGAACTTATTTCAGGGTTTGAATTTGGTATTGGTTTTGGCGTTCTCATAGCAGTTACAGGCTTTATCCGATTAAAAAAACGAAATAAAACTCACTAGATTAAACTCGGGGGTTCTTAATTGGATGGAATATTTATAAGAATTAGCTTAATACTTATTCTAATCGGTAAACAAAGGTAATGAATAATTATTAATTATTGATACGAAGCATTTTTATTATTTCTAAAAGAATTCTACACAAAGACAAATTATTTAGCCAGAAGATGAATAATATGCCAGGGTTTACATTACTTTCAGTGATTCTCATATTTACGACAATTCCTATTATACGTTATCGGAAAAAAGCATCCAAAGAGAAATTTATAGAAGAAGAGAATTGAAAAAAAGCATAATCAAGCTTGATTACTATCTTTCTGACCAATATGTCGTCTTGGGGTCTTGGAGCCATTTGATAAGGTCAGTAATAATTTTATTATGATCAAAAGCTAGATTTAATTCAGTAATGTCTGACAACGGGAAAAATCGGATGTTTCTTGCATCATCTCCAGCTTGAAGGTTACCCTGCCATTCACATATGAAAACTACACTTATAATGTGTCCTCTGGGATCACGCTGCGGATCAGAATAAACACCAAGGATAAATTTTGGAATTACATCTAAACTTGTTTCTTCTTTCATTTCACGAATAAGAGTTTGTTCGACTCTTTCATTTTCGTCAACATAGCCGCCGGGTAAAGCCCATTGGTCTTGAAAAGGAGAATGGCCACGTCGGATAAGAAGAACAGCGCTATTTCCTTTATCTAACATTATTCCGTCACATGTGATGCTTTGTTTAACTTTCATTTTGATTCATACCTCCAAATGGTTAGAAACGGAAGGTAAAGCCACTTTAAGTCTAATGAAATTTAAATAAGCCAGTTTATTTATTTAATTCTGTTATGGTTTAATCACTGTAGGATTCTCGATTTTACGAATAAGATCTCGCACTACCTTAGGATTTTCCCCTTCTGCTTTCCAAATTCGGGCTAATCCATCTAAGCGATGAAGTATTGTATCAAGCCATTTAAATAGATCTCCTGGGTAAGCGGTTAGTTCATATTCTTTACGTAGCGCGTAAACAATTTCTCTAGGGTTTAGACCTTTTAATCGTAGATCCAGAATAATTTGATTTATTTTCAAACGTCCACATTCACAATATGGGTTTTCAGAACAGTCACAATTAAAAAAATCGGTACTCCATCTCGTAAATAGCTCATAAACCCAATCATCAAGTTTTCCATCCATCTTCTTACGTTTCTGCTGTTTATCGATCAAAGCTGCGTCCATCACGTCTAAACTCGTTCCTGCGAGGAAACGTGTACCGAAACGCATATTATATTTACGCTCTAGATAAGTGTGGAGTCGACGGGATAGATATAATGCCTCAAATGGTTCAATAATCAAAGCAATTTGTGGAATAGGAGTTGACTTCCTTTTATACTGTAATACATTCTCTGTTTCTTCGGGTTTGTAGAAGGATATTGTCGTAGCTCGTCCTATTGGAGTAAGTCTAACATATTTTGATTTATCCTTCCTTTTAATTACCTCAAGGAATTTACGAGAATGAAGGCTGCGAACAACTTCACCGAAATTTAGACGAGGTCCTAATAACGCATTATAACTTTCTTTCAATGTATCTACCGAGGGTTGGTTGAGAGCAGCGGTTAAAGCAAGTAATTGTTCTTCCGCTTCAGTTTGTCCATAATCTGGTTCAATGGGAGTTAGATCAGCATTCATTAACTCGAAGACAATTTCAAGTTCAGTTTTTGAACTAGAACCTGTGATTGGAGATGTTAAGGCTAGAAAAATTACACGTCCTCTTGAATGTTTTCCTAATCTACCTGCACGTCCTAACATCTGATTAAAAACATTAGGAGAAAGAATATCCATTCCCATTAACATGGTTTCAAATATAACTTGAGAAGCTGGAAAATCTACACCTGCACCAAGAGCATAGGTGGCACAAATTACCTGTAATGCTCCTGAATCAAAATCTAATTCAATTCTTTTCTTCTTCCATCCTGATACACCAGCATGATAACTAGCTGCCCTCAATCCTTGATGCGATAGATAGCTAGCTAGTTGATGTGCTTTTTTCCGGGAATTTGTGAATACAATTGTCTGTCCACGTTTCTTTGTTAGCGGATCTCTTTGATTCAATTCTTCTTCAACCAAACGAATTAAGTGATTTCGTTTATCTAGTTCAGTAAGAGAGATAACTACATGTTCTTCTAAAGGAACGGGACGTCCAGGAAGAGTAATTAACCGTAAATTTAACTCTTCAGCTAATTGTTCGGGATTACCAATCGTAGCTGACAATGCAAGTAATTGAGAGTCTGGGAATGTTCTTCGTAAACGAATAATTAAACCATCAAGCGTAGGACCACGATCAATTTCATCTATTGTTTGAATTTCATCAATAATTATCGTTGCTATGTTAAATTCTTTGAATTGTTTTGGTCGACTTCTTAGTAGGAAATCTAATCCTTCAAATGTTCCTACTATAATATCCGCTTGAGGTACTGGAGTTTCAGGACGTAATTTCATCTCATTCTCTATTAGAATCCGTGATCCCCCGATTTTTAAGCCAACTTTTAATCCTAAATCTTTGTAATGACGTTTGAATTCTTCATGTTTCGTACTTGCTAGTGCTACAAGTGGCGCTAAATAGATCATTTTTTTTCCTTTGAGGGCTTTAGGTACACCAGTTAGTTCTCCAATTAATGTTTTTCCTGCTGATGTAGGAGATACTACAAGTTGAGAGACCCCTCGAAGTAATCCCTTTTCAATTGCAAAAGCTTGAATTGAAAGTAAACGTGAAATTTTTCTTTTTTCTAATACAGCGATGAATTCGGGTGGAATAGGTAATTTACTGATATTCGATATTTTTGACCAATATTCTTTATTTTGTGGAATTTTCCTTACTAAAGTCGATTTACCAATATTTTCTGATCCCCGTAAAAATACAGCAAGGACATCTTGAACATCACGGTTATTTTCAAGTAGTTTTCGAGCATATTTCTCTAATATATTATTAAAATTAATTTTTTTAGCTTTCAATTCCCGTTGGATCTCGGTGACTGCACAATCCGCACATACTTCAATTGACTCAGTTATTCTATAGCGATGATTTCTGCGTAAAAGGGTAGTTTTTTTCTTAGCTGCACAAGTAGGGCATCGTTCTATTACAGTGACTTTCTGATTCATATCAAAATCATTAAAGAAAGTGGTCAGGTTTGATATGAAATCGGGTGAAAGTTGGCTATCAAGTAGAATATTTTTTGTCATGTTCAGAAGAGGACGAATTTTATCAGGATTGTCTGGATGTCTTTTCCCTCCTACATCCCAAGAGATTCTATGAGGACGAAAAAATTTCTCTTTTCGGAAATCAAAGGCTATCTCCCCAAATAGACGAGGTTTTCTTCCATCTAATCGTCCTTTAGTAAAACACCAGATCTCGGCGGTGAATTGACGTTTGTGTGGAGTCAAGAGGATTGCATAGTAATTCCGAAGTGGAATAAGCTCTATAGTCATTCTTTTATTCATCCTACTCTAATTACATGATATTTCAAGAATGTCTGCAGTTTTTTCAATACATTTTTCAGCTATCTACAAACATAAAAAAATGTTGAATATCTAATTTGTTATTAGGCAAAGTCAAGAAGGTTTCTATTTTTTTACCAAGAAAGGGGTACGATTATGACACAAATTGTGAAAGAATGTCATATTTGCCGTGGAAAAGGCCAGATTCAACGAATAGTAGGTCGAGAGATAAAAATTGATATCTGTTCTTACTGTGGGGGACGAGGAAGTGTTTATGATGAGGAATATGCTGCTCGACCACCATCAAGCAATGCTTTGCGGATGACAGCTATTCCTACTCTTTTTGACGATATAATGGCCTTTCCCATTGTTGATGAATCCGAAGTAACTACAGAATCACCAATAGAACAAAAAATGGAAACTGTAATGGAACAAAAGATGCAGACAGTCATCACAACAGTTGACCAAATTAAAGAAGAAGAGACAATCAAAGGACCTGTGGAACTTGAAAATAAATATAAAGAATTAATTGACCAGCTTAAACAATATATTGCAAGTACAAAGGATCTTGATAGTCTTCTCAATACAATAGAGAATTGTGAAACCCTTGCTCAAATTAAAAAAACAGTGGGGTACCTACAAAGATGGCAAACATTTAGTCTTCAAGTAGTACTATGGATGCAAAAAACAGAGAAAACATGGGATAAAATTTCAGGTGGAGGAGAAACTCCATTGCGTTCAGAGTGGATTCAATTAAAACGTCAACTTCTGCAAAGGCTGGATACAAAAAAGGAGCAAATAGAGGCACTTATAGGTGAAAGATCCGCTACTATCATTGACACTTCTATTGCGAATTTCGTTCAAAATATGACTCCTGAAAGTGAAGCATCTGTTGAAGATTTAGCAAAAAGCATAGGCGGAGAGATAATAACTATAGAAAAACGATTACTATATTTGCTTTACAATAAAGATATGAAAGCAATGTATGATTCTGTTAGTCGTAAAATAACGAAAATGTAGAGAAAGGATGCAATTATTCATCTCTTTATCTCTATCTTGAATGAATAAGTTGAAAGTTGTCTGTGTATCGACTTTTTATCGTAAACAAATTAAATAGCTATTAAAGCATGATTCTAGATCTCTCTCTAGAGAAAAGATAAGGATAGAGTACAAATTGATGAGACTTTACGATACGCTTACTCGAGAAATTCGCGATTTTGAACCCGTAGCGCCGCCAATTGTAAATTTTTATGCTTGTGGACCCACAGTTTATTCTTACACTCATATCGGCCATATGAGAACGTATGTGAACAACGATTGCGTCCGTAGAACATTAGAATTTCTAGAATATCAAGTCAAGCATGTAATGAACATCACAGATGTAGGTCATTTAACGTCTGATGAAGACTTCGGCGAAGATAAAATGGCTAAAGGCGCAAAAAAAGAAGGAATAACCATATGGGATTTAGCTAAGAAATACACGAATCATTTTTACTATACGATGGATCACTTAAATGTTCTTCGTTCCCACCACAACCCAAAAGCTACAGAAACTATCCAGGAACAGATTGATTTTGTAAAACAGATAGAAGAGAAGGGTTATACCTATAAAACCTCAGTAGGTTTGATTTTCGACACAAGTAAATATACAGACTATACCGACCTTGCACGGCTTTCTTTGGAAGGTCAACAAGCTGGGGCACGAGTGGAAGTTGATCCAGACAGAAAAAATCCTTGGGATTTTGCTTTATGGATCTCAAATCAACCCGACCACATTATGCAATGGGATAGCCCTTGGGGACGTGGATTTCCTGGCTGGCATCTTGAATGTTCGGTCATGAGCCGAATGTATCTAGGAGATACACTTGACATCCATGCTGGTGGCATTGAACATATTCCTGTCCATCATACCAATGAAATTGCACAATCAGAGGTGGTTACAGGTAAAAAATTCGTCCGTTTCTGGTTCCATAATCATTGGTTAATCTATAAAGGAGAAAAAATGTCTAAATCATTAGGTAACATCATAACACTTGATACAATGATAGAAAGAGAGATTGATCCTTTAGTTTTCAGATTCATGTATCTAAATCACCACTATCGATCAACCATAGAATATGATGAAAAAGTTCTCCAAAATACAATTACTAGCTATAACAACTTTCGAGCAGCAATATCTCAATTGGGAAGCCAAACATCTGAGATTGGGAAATCCATTCCATCCGTGATTGATGAATTCAAAAAGGCAATTGGAGATGATCTTGGATTACCCCGTGCAATGACCATAGCGTGGAAGGTACTCCGGGAAGATGTCGGTACTCCTAAGGATCGTCTTGCGACAATTGTCGAGATGGATAAAGTCTTAGGATTGTCTTTAGAAGAACTAGTAAAACAAACTCTCGAACCAGTTCCTGAAGAAATTATTCAAATGGTCAAAAATCGAGAAAATGCACGCAAAGAAAAAAATTGGACACGCGCTGATGCCCTAAGAGAAGAAATTAAAGAGAAAGGATACATGGTGCAAGATTCACGGGAAGGTCCTCAGATAATAATTAACCCAGAACGGGATTGGAAGCAGAAAGATGAAGAACTGAGAAAATTATTAGCTTGAAAACTGTGCGAGCGACTAATAATGGAAGAGTTATGGTTTCATCTTCATGGTTTACTTTCCTCTCCAGAATCCCCAAAGGCGCTATTTCTCACTGAGAAGATGGAAAGTCTAGGCTATGAACTAAAAGTCATTGATCGAAACCCTAGTAAAACTGCATTCGAACAAATGACTTTAGAAGAGCAATTAGAACGTATTCAAAGTGAAGTTAAACAAAGTGGAGTAAAGAAGGTATCATTAATAGGTTCTAGTTTTGGAGCAATGTTAGCCACCCTTTTTGCAGCTCGAAATCCCAATGTTCAAAGGTTAATACTTTTAGCGCCTGCTTTTCGGTTATCAGGAGTGCATTCTTCTCAGTTGAGGAAAGTGACAACTCAACCACAAGTAAAATTCCCATTAGAACATCCTGTGTATGGTAAAGTCACATTACACCCATCTATTATTGAAGGATTGTTCTCAGGATTTATAACTGAAGATTTTCATCTTAGAGATCTACCAATTCTTATTATACTTGGAAAAAAAGACGTGGTAATAGATCTGGATGTAATCCGACGCTTTGCTACAAAACGTACCAATACTAGAGTATTTGAACTCGAATCAGATCATAGTTTGCTTGATAAGCTTGATATAATGGCTTCAGCAATGGAAGACTTTTTATCTTCCACCATATGACAAATTTTCCTTCTTCATCAACCAACTGATCCGAATCCAACAGGAAAGACTATTCACGGGATTGTATATCAAGAATAAGACGTCTATGAAGAAAATTATTCATAAAGTTGTGTAGATGCCTGATTATGAAAAAATACTTTGAAACCAATAAAAAACATTGGAATGAGCTTGCAGATCTTCATGCAACAACAGAGATGTATGGAGTAAGTGAATTTAAGGCAGGGAAAAATTCTCTCAGAGATATCGAGATAAATGAAATAGGGAATGTAGATGGCAAGAAACTTCTTCATTTACAGTGTCATTTTGGAATGGATACTCTCTCATTGGCTAGAATGGGGGCAATAACGACTGGAATTGATTTTTCTGAACGGGCAATTTATCATGCAAATAAATTAAGTAAAGAAATAGGTGTTTCATCACGTTTTATTCATTGCAATATCTATCAATCAAAAGAAAAACTTCCTGAACCAAATAGTTTCGACATTGTATTTACAAGTCTCGGAGCAATCTACTGGCTACCAGATCTTAAAAAATGGGCAGATATAATTTCATATTTTCTAAAAATAGATGGTATCTTTTACATTTTGGACAGTCATCCCACATGCCATATTTTCGATGATGAGAGTGACAAGGACCTAATTGTAAAGTATTCATATTTCCATTCAAAGGAGCCTTTAATGTTTGAAAGTGATGTGAGCTATGCAGATCCTGACGCTAAGATTGTCAATCAACGAGAGTATGGTTGGCAACATTCTTTATCTAACATAATAAATGCATTAATTGAAGCTGGATTACAAATTGAATTCTTGCATGAATTTCCATATATAGCTTGGAAGATGTTTCCCTTCATGGAAAAAAAAGCTGACGGATGGGATTACCTACCAGAATCTTACGTTAAGATTCCCCTGATGTTCTCCATAAGAGCTAGAAAGCAATAATATTAAAAATTAAAGTAATTTAATTAATCGAAATTCATCATGATCATAATAATAGGTTCATTATAGTCACGAAGGAAAAAAGTTGTATTTAGCACAAAGAATGACTTTCCCATCTTCAGTAATTCAATCTTAAAGTAGATTCCTAAAATAACAGCAATTATCGGGAATAGATCACATGTTTTATTCCTGACAATTTTGATCTTAGAGATTTGCCTATTCTCATTATATTCGGACAGAAAGATGAAGTGATTGATCTGGATTTAATCCAACAATTTGCTGCAAATCATACAAATACAAAAATAATAGAACTCGATTTAGATCACAGCTTACTCGATTCTCTTGATGTAATAGCTACTGAAATTAAAAAATTTTTAACTTCCCCATCACATTAAAGCCGCTCTAAGATTCAATGATTAAGATAATAAAAATAATCTCTTAACTACTTTCTAATTAAGACTCAGCTTCTATTCGCTTTGACCAGTTTTTTTGACACTCTTCATAATTATGTTCCATTTTAGTCACTAATATTTCCCAAGATGTGAGATCTGGACGTAAAATAGATGGCAACCACTTTTGATTAACATAAGATTGCATGAAGAGGAAATGTTTCTTACATAATAGAAATTCTTGGTGAAGATATTCAGCTTCAACATTTATCTCCTCTAGATTTTCTTGATCCTGGAGTATTTTTATACTCTCTAGAAGCTTATGAATTCGCTGTTGGAATTGTTGAAAGTCTTGTTCTAATTTCTGATATAATTTTGGTAATTGAATCGCTATGAGACCTCCCCAAAGTCCTAATCCAAACAATCCTAACAAAATAACTAGTATTAAAACTCGGATTAATGGATTATCCAACCTACTTTGAGGATTTCCCCACCAACCGTAGTCCCACTTATCAGGAAAGAAATCCTTGTCCGAATCTTGGCTCTGGGGGTCAGAACCTATTCGGTACTCCTGCAAATTTGTTAATCCATCATTATCATAATCCAACTCTGCGTCATTCAGTGATCCATTCAACCCATATTTCCATTCATATGCGTCTGACAACCCATCTTCATCTGTATCTCCTTTTTTCGGATTTGTTCCAAAATTATATTCCTCTAGATTAGTCAATCCATCTTTATCAGCATCTTCTAATGCATCTTGAGGATCCCTGGCATTTAATCCCATTTGATACTCCCAAAGATTGGATAATCCATCGATATCCCTATCTTGAGCAGCATCTTGAGGGTTAGAAGCATCCAACCCCATTTGATATTCCCAGAGATTAGACATCCCATCATTATCTGCATCTTTGTTAGCATCCTTGGCATTATGAATATTTAACCCCATTCGATACTCCCAGAAATTGGGTAACCCATCCGCATCCATATCCTGAGTAGCATCAAGAGAGTTCGTAGCATTCAACCCTATTTCATACTCCCAGAGATTAAGTAATCCATCATCATCTTTATCGAGGAAAGCATCAAGAGAATTCGTGGCATTCAACCCCATTTGATACTCCCAGAGATTAGGAATGCCATCAGAGTCTAAATCCCTTGTGGCATCATCTAAATTTGGATTTAATCCCATTTGCACTTCCCACCCATCCGATAATTCATCTTGATCACTATCGAAGTTTAATGGATCTAGCCCAAATTGAAATTCTTTAACATTAGTTAACCCATCCTGATCTGTATCATCTATAGAATCATCCAAGCTTTTATTAAATCCCAATTGATCTTCCCACCAGTCAGGCATTCCATCTTGATCACTATCCAAATGGATGATGTTGAATGATTCGTCTAAAGGATAAGGATCAAAAGAATTTGCAATCCCTTTTAGATGATAAACCTGTGTACCTGAATAGTCCGACCAATAATTTCCTTCCATA
The DNA here is from genome assembly GCA_016840025.1 of Candidatus Hodarchaeota archaeon. The sequence continues at coordinate 43,397 of JAEOTF010000261.1, read as the reverse complement.
GTTGAATTGTCAAACCATAAGTTATTGATCCCTCCATCCGATGCTTGAGACAAACCACCATTATTGAGGAAGAAATTGTGATGGATCCGATTATAATATGATTTTGAGGATATCTCAATGCCATAATCTTGATTTTCAAGGAAATAATTCCAACTAATAAGAGAATAACTAGAATGAGTTAAGTAAATACCATTTAAATTTTTTTGGAACGTATTGTGTTTAAAGAGAGAGATATTAAAGTTCTCAAGATAAATTCCGTAAACAAAATTCTGACTACAAGAGTTATTGGCTATATTCGCAAAAACACCATTACGAAATCCAATATTGTATAGTTTGTTCTGATTACAGGTATTATTAGCTACCACAGGAAGATTAGAATTATTAAAAACAATACCTATTTCATTTTTATGACACTTATTATGAGTAATATAAATTCTGTCGGATTCCTTAATATCAATACCACAGCCATAGAATTCCTCTCCATAAATACCCCAATATGTTGCTTGTGTATCGTTACAGGTGTTGTTAGTCAGGATAGAATTCCATGATCTTAGAACAGAAATTCCATAACCAATATTCCTGTAACAAATGTTATGTTCAACTACTGAAGCTGCTGAATCCTCTAATAAGATACCACATTGTGTGTTACTATTGCATGTATTGTTAATAATCTTTGAATTTTCAGATTGATCAAGGATGATACCAATTTCCATATTATCATTACATACGTTATTAATTACTGTTGAATTCCTACCTCTCTTTATCCAAATGCCAACTCCACTATTCAAACATGTATTGTTGATAATTGTAGCTGTACCCTCTTTAACTCCCTCAATACGAATACCTGTATCCTCAGTTAATCCTGTTGATACCAGGCAGTTTTGGATAACAAAATAGTTTGTAGTACCTTGAATATAGATACAATCGTTATCATCTCCAATAGCTGTAATACTCCACCCCTCCAAAACGTATGGTGTTGTTTTATTACCATTCCCTCTAATAGCAATTGTAGCAAGCTCTATGTTACTAGATATGTGGATAGACCCATGTGGAGTATAACTCAATGATGATTTCAGAGCAATTATTGATTTTACATGATTAGATTGAGAGGAATTGTAGTTAATTAGATATGAGTCTATATCTGAATTTTTTGAAGAAGTAGAATTTATTAAACTACCTGGTTTATTAATAAATTCATAATGAAGCGATGAGAAGGGATTATAGCAATCTGTGATTCCTACTAAGACAATAAACAAGATAAATAGAGTTAAAGGGACGCAATTCGGGAAAGAAATAGAGTAGGTTTTTTTCATAACAATCCCTTCTAATTCTAAATTGTATCATTTAGAATATTAAGAGGTATCTGTATTATAGCACAGAAGTATAACATTATTCTGAATAAAAGCTGACATTTTTCAACATATCGTCTCAATCCAACTCTTTTTTCTTTTTTCTAATACGAGACGATAGGTACGAGGTGAATCATACCCCGATTCAAAGGAAATATCAAAACCATCTTTTTTAAAAAGTGCAAGAAGGCTATTTCTGTAAGCTTCGGCAACAATCCGCCACTCATTGGCATATTTTGCTCCTAATCGGCCTTGATACCAAGTTTGTTCGCTTACAATAAAAATAGCACTGGGAGTTTCCACAATGACAGTTTCAGAACTATTTTCTCTTGAAATTAACTCTTCAGGTTGATAAGCGATTGAAGATTCAAAATGAAGAAATGTTGATGTGCAACCATTCAGAAAAAGATGATAACTTAACTTAATCAGATCATATGGAGATTGGATAGAAATAAAATCAAAGTATTGTATTTTTAAATGACAGAGCTGTAATTGTCCTATACAATTAGATTCGGTGCCCTGCAAGTGCCAAATTAATGGTTGAAAATCAGAAAAATCATTAAATTGTTCCATTTCAAAGAAGTTTATCTGTCCATCTCTTTTAAGAAACGTGCCATGACAATTACAGCCTTTTTCTCTTTCTTTTTCACTAAAATTAATGAGTTCTTCTGAGTTGAGAAATTTAGCTGTTTCTCTAAAGTAAATCCTATGACCTGGTCGTTTTATTACCCCTTTGCAAACACACTTGAGAGAAAGCAGGTGTTGAGAAAGTGGTCCCAGAGATAACAGTTGTGTCACTTCAAATCAAGTCCCATTGCTTATTGGATGAATGATTCTTTATCACAGACGGAAAAATACGTCTAACTCCTAATAGTATTATTACGATTTGAAAGAGGAAAAGAATAGCGATTCCTATACCTAATATAAAAAATTCTGACTCTAATAAGCTAGAAAGCCTTAATCCAATTCCGAGAGAAAAACCTGTTATAATTCTACGGGTGTTTGTAGATTCTATATGTAAAATTGTCTGTAAGCTCCAATCAACAATAGATAATGATGAGAAAATTCCTATAATAAAAAGGAGAACAAAGAGTGGTAATGAAAGAGAATAATTAAAGATTGAAAGACTTAAAAGAAGAAACCAGGTGCTTGTATAACCCCAAACCAAACCTAAACACCTTGCACAGATCCAAACACGTTTTCCATAAAAAGAAACTGAAATACATCTGTCTAAATCTAAAGGTTCATGATGAGAAAGTAAAAAATGAAGATAATCTCGTAAACGAGATGATTCAGCTCCTATTGTCACTTTTCATCCACCTAAAGCAATAGTCGATAATATTGGTTCATTGTCTTTTTATAAAATTTGTATATGAAATTAAGAAAGAAGTGCCACCATTTTAGCTATAGATCATTTTCTTACTCCTTTGACATTTATATTGCTCAAATAACTCGATAAATATACAAATCATAATTTTATAAACAGATATAATAAATTAGACAAAGATAATTATATATAATTCTTCCATTTAAATATTCATGGAATTGTTATAAAAATTATACCCAGAAACTGCTCGTTCGTTTAGATGTGTCAGTATGTGCCTGACAGTCTTAATTATAAGAAGGATGAATATTGTTCTTAACTACCTCTCGAATATCCCAGATCTAATATTGTTCACTATAGTTCCAGTTAAATAATGGCAAATCTTAAATATATGAGAAATGTGGTTTAATTAATAGGTTAATTAAAAATCTAAAGACGTGGAGCCTTCGAGCATTATATTAAATTATTTTAATTCGCTCGAGGCTCCCTCCCTCCCCCCTCTAAATCATCGCTTCCTCAATTTTAACATATCTCATAGGTAAAATTTAGTGTTAGACTCAAAAAAATGATTCAATAACTAAATGCTCTTCATTTTGTGAAGATTTTCTTTATAAATACTAAATACACTGTTAAGCCATTAATCAATAGAATAAGTATCACCGGATATACATAGTACATCTGGTCGGTTTCTTTACTTATACCTGCAAGAATATCTTTAGTTTCTATTCTTAATCTAATAGAACCCGCATATTCAGAACTTAGAGTTATAATGAAATTGAAATCAGATGGTATTTCAGAAGTAAGTATAAATAAAGTGCTGGTTGAAGTATTGTATCTATCTCCTCCCATAACGTTAAGATTTCTATCATTTTTCGTGATTACATCCTCATGAGAGACCTCTATTTCAATTTTAGGTCTATCAGTTGTATTAAAATATCTGGAACCTGATGTGAAGTTTAAATAAAGAGCTATATCATCGTTATAGAGCTTCTCTACTTTATATGCTTTAAATGTGATGTCAGGTGTCAAATGTAACCAGAATTTCTCGAACTCAATTAGATCCGCATGAAGAGCTTCTAATTTTTCTGGTTCAGGATTGAATGCTTCATAGATATACGGCCATTCCCAGACCTCAACAGTTTCATTTCGATTATATGTCTTAATTATATCGTAGGATATTCCATTTTGAACTGTAAAAATCACGGGTTGTCCAAAATCATCAAGTACAAGGTCTATATTATCATCATATCTTTGCAAGGAAGCTACAGTCTCATTACCTGTCCATCCAAAAATTTGTTTTTCTTTAAAGTAAATATATTGACCATCTTCAGCAGGATAAACTACCTTAAGTGTTCCTTTGTATTCTGATAATGCCCCACTTCCATTAACTCTACCAAATCCAGCTCTTATTGGACTTAATTTGGGATTTTCTACCCAGGAAGTAGAATTTTGAGGAGTATTAGTAGAATAAATAACAATTTCATCCGTAGTATTTCCATAATTTGCAATCATCGTATAGAAAGTATTGTCGCCTGTAGAATAGAAAAGGTCTAATAAGCTTGACTCGTTCTCAAAAGTACCAATTTTTGTGGGGTTTACTGTATCTTCCCAAGCATTAACGCCTGTTTTCGAGATTAGAAAATTCTCATTATAGGAAGTAGCTAAGTCATTAAACGCAATAAATACTGTGTTTTCTTTAGTTGTGAGCTCTACATAAGTAGGATCAATATCACTACTCCCACCTTCAATGATAAGTTCGAATGAAGATTTATTAATATCTGAATTAATTGAATCTGCCTCTAAATAATATAAATTATAATCAGTCTGACTAGTATTGATTGTATTAACACTAAGAGCAATGAAAAAATGAGTACCATTATGTTTAATCGACATAGAGCAGGGTACATCTGTATCATTGCCATTATAGATAGATATTGGATCTCTCCAAATCCCATCGTGCCTACAAGATGCTTTCACAGTATTATTATCTAGGTAGAGGACTGTATAGTCTGTTCTATTCCGAGTAGCAGTTGGTTCTTTAAGATTAACTGAAGATTCTTGTGTGACAATTTCACTTTGATAGTATTGGGCTGGATTGTCTAGATAATAATAACTTGTACCATTTGTATAAATCTCTAACGTCATAGGGATTATATGTTCATCCGCATATGTCCAATCTGCCCAATCTCCTGCGACCGTATAATAAAGCGCCATCTCTTCATAGAAAAAACTTTCAGGAAGAATCTTTTCCTTATACAGCTCATAAGTAAGCTCATAATACATGTAAAGTTCCGAGTGATGTTCTTCATATGTATACCCCCAGTCAAATATTGTTACATTTGTACCACTATGTAAACTAAGAGCATGAACAAAATTATGTTGTTGTACAAAATTCACCAAAGCTTGTGATTCCTTTTCTGACAGAGCTGCTGGTCCTTGCCAATCATCGGCAGTCATATCAGAAGTACTTCCACTATCACAATTACTATCGTTCCAATGAACTGGAAAGTTGCGATTAAGATCTGCTCCTCCAACATGATCCTCATTAACTAATCCATCTTTATCATTGTCGTATCCTTCAAGCCAATAATCTATAAATACATCGTCTTCCCATGTCTCGGTCCCATTATGATCCCAAAGATCAAATGATGAAATGATTCCGTCCCCATTTACATCTTCCGGAGGATCTTCATCAAACTCCCCATCTCCATCTTCATCATATGGTTGCATTGTCTTTCTATGCCACGGATTGTGATATAAAACATAGTCTAACGCATCAGGATTTAAGGTAACAATAATATAGATAATAGTTCTATCCAGTAGTTTCGTAGTAGATTCATTCTTCCCATACTCATTCACAAGGTCTCGAATTAAACGTAAAGCGTGTTCGATAGTACACTGCTCTCTGGCATGATGATGGGCTACAATATAGGTTTTACCTTTTGTATCTTCAGGAATTAGTTCATTAGTAAGCGTAATAAGAGGTATTGAGTTATTATAGTATGATTCACCTATACTTGAATAATCAATTAATTCTGGAGCAGATTGATTGAAGTAATCTAATTCTGCATAGACCTCTGAAAGGTTGTGATATTTACCATTAGTCAGTAGTGATAGTGAATAGGATGAAGCTTGCTGGTACATTGTGATATCTTCTATTAACACGGTAGTGTTAGTATGTCCTGTTGTTGTAGGCACAAAAGTATTTAATGAGGGTAGAAGAGCCAATAAGATCATATACATTACAATAATTGGTAGACACTTTCGCTTCATCAAAAATCACGGGCTTTAGTAGACGAATTAGTTGAATGAATATATTTTGTGGTGATGCTAAGAAATACATTATGGTTTCTGAGGGATAAAGATATCTATTTCTCGTGAATTACGCCAGTATATTGGACGAATTGCAGGATTAAGCCCCCAGTCATCAATAGCATTCGAATGTACCCGTGTGGCAACAACTTTTCCGATGAAAAGAGAATGATCACCGGTACTAACCTCTTGTTCCAGAACACATTCAATAGCTATGGGACATTCCTTTATTCGAGGTGCTTGTATTTTTCTTGATGGTTCTGGTGTTAAACCACACTTTACAAACTTATCAGGTGTTGTTTTTCCGCTTAGTTGTCCTGCTCGTAATACTTCTTTAGCGAGAGAGGAAGGAGGAACACAGATACAAAATTCTTTTTTTTTTATTATTAATCCATAAGAATAGCGTTTCGGAGTTACACTAATACCAATGAGAGGTGGATTCGCAGAAAGAGGAGAAATCCATGCAACAGTCATTACATTCGGGTTTTCCAAAGTTCCAGAGGTTACTAAAACTGTAAAACGAGGATATAGACATCGATAAGCCCGTGTTAGAGGGATTTGTTTTGATTCATTCATAATCTGCTATTCTCCTAAGAAATCTATAATCTTTGAGATTTTTATTAATCAAAAAAATTTTCCTCATACTGAATTCCAAGGCCAAGGTGGAAGATGGGGTTTTATTTGCTCATTAATCCGTTGATTAACTTCTAGAATCGTGCTTCTAAGTAATTTTCGCGATTGAGGTTGAAAAATAAAGTAACCAATTAAATAAAAATCAGAGTGTTTACCAATGGGGCTAATGGACCACCCTTCCAATACAGGTTTAGAGAACTTCTCGTAATCAACTTTAGTTTTACTTTCTGGTGTAATTTCAGTTTCAAGAAAGAGATCTTGCTCAAAATTCACCGATGAAAGAAGTTCATAAAAAAGTTGATTCGGAGTTTTATCATATGGATCAGGTCCTGGAATAAAATCTAAGACGATACCTTCATCCACATCAGCTACAAGAAGATCCAAAACTTCGATACTATCCGCTCTTAAAGTTTTAATTTGTTGTAAAATATATTCATCCGATTCATTCATGATATTAAGAGGGAATTTCTGGGAAAAAGTAACAATATCATTAGCTTGCTTAGCGATCTCAGGGGGGAGTTTCCGAATCCCAGAGACATAAGGTTGGACAAGACGATTTATTGCTTGTGCTTTTAAATGGGTATATTCCAAGGAATCCCAGATATCTTGAAAAACCACAAACTGGTGATGTTCACCTAATTCAGGGGCTGCTATGACTATAACTCGCCACCCTCCGAGGATAAATTGAGTGTATTTAACATGTTGATGGAGTCCTTGCTCAATATAACTTTCTATTGCAGAGATCATCGCAGATATAAGAACAGGTTTGATTTTGATCGAAGGATCCCTAGCAATAGCCTCTCCTATGCCAGAATAGGAGTCTATGAGCAAAAAAAGCCGAATAGCCATAAAGAGCCTTCTCCGAATTAAGATAAATTTAATCTCATCACAAAAGTTGTAACTTCAATTGCTTTGTGCTTCTAATGAACTATAAAGAACGAAAATGAAATTACAAACCTTATATTCAAATGATTGAAAACAACGATAATTCGTCCTATATTACCTCTATAATGCGCAAGAAGCCAGCATATTCCATTCATTAAAGTGATTGGTCGAAAGCTACATGAAAACACAGTTGATTTTAATTCGGCATGGAAGAATTCGTAAAACCAGATTTCCAGAGGAATCTACTCCTCTCTCTCCAAAAGGAGTACAAGAGATTCTTAGACTTGTTTTGTTTGAATTTCTTCCCATACCAGACATTATCTTCTCTAGTCCTTTCCTTCGCGCTCGTCAAACTGCAGAAATACTAGCTAATCATTATAATCAACAAGTTCACATAATAGAAGACCTGAAAGAGAGAAAGATTTCCACACGAAGCCTTTCCGATAATGAATTTGATGAATATAAGCATAGAAGTTGGGGTGATCCAGACTGGTTTTTACCAGGGGGAGAATCTCTCACTCAGGCACAAGATCGGATTATAAGCTGTATCAGAGATAGGATTTCTGCCAATTTAGGAAAAACCATTTATCTAGTCTCTCATGGTACCATTTTATCCCTCTTCTGGGTATATCTTTTAGGCACTTTTCCCCAAGTTCATTTTCACGACGAGATTTTAACAGGAGCACGAGCTATCATAGAATGGGAAAACAATGAGTTTAAAATAATTAATCCATTCGAGCTGCCGAAAAAATAATCTTTTTCTTAAATTCACTCTATTACTGCACCAGAATTCTGAACAGTACTGATCCAGACTTTTCCTTGTGTATTCGATTCTGATCTAAAGTATTTATCCCAAGTTTGGCTTAATTGATTTGCCTTAGCTTCAGTATCAGTAAGAGCATAGACAATAGGGCCAAAACTAGACATACCAGAACCTGTTGCACCTTCTCCTAGTGCTAGCTTTATTAATTCCTTAATTATGGGGGATTGTAAATCTATTTCTATTTTTTTAAATCCAATGGTTTGTAATTGGTTAAGCGCGATACCTACAGTACTGCAATCTCTTTCAATTACACCAGGCAAGAGCTGCATCAATATAATTCGACAAACTTCTCGTACTTCATCTTCAGGAATAGGACAATATTGCTGAAAGATATTAACCTCATGAGAGCCATGAGCTCCTTTGTCAATTGATGGAAGGGCAAGCACAAATCGCCATTCAGATGGGAGAGTTTGTTGAAATAGAATAGGTGGTGGAAAGGCATTGGAAGATCGGCTGGGTAAAAACGCTGTTTTTTCTTCATTGTCACCAAATCTATGCCCGCCATCTAAGATGAAACCACCTGCTTCAAAAGCAGCAATACCGATACCCGAGGTTCCTCCACGTCCCATTCCATGTGCAAGCTTATGAATTGGTACATTGATTTTTTCAATTTTTGAAAGAGCAGTAGCTATAGCAAGAGAAAGTTGAGTTTTTGATCCTAAACCGACATGAGAAGGGATTGTAGAATGTAGAGTAACTTGAAGACCTGAAGGGGGTTTATCGTAGACAAATTTGTCATAAAAAAGATAGATCAAATCTCTAACCAAAGGGTTATCTGGTTGTATTGATACTTCATTGGTATTGATTGTTTCAACGCTTAAACTAATATTAGGGGTAGTTAAAGCCACCCCTACTCCACCATCCACTCGGTTTAATTTCCCATTGAGATCAATGAGCCCAAAGTGGAGTCGGTTGGGAGTACGAACGGAAACATTCAAAATTTATCTTCCTCAGAACAACATCATTGTAAAAACTGAAGGACTTTTTGAACTTCATAGTAGTTAAAAAAAAAAAGGTATAATGAGTGAAAGTCAATTATTTGATAATTTCTATCACTCTAAATCTTGCGTTTCTTATGTAATTTTAAGATTCCAATAGTACAAATACTGAACAATAAAGACTCTACAACTGTGAATCCTGCTATAAAACGTGGGGATGTACTAGTCTCTGTTATTGTTTTTGTTACGTCGTTTTCTCGTTTTGAAGTTAACTGTGTTAGCATTGTAGTTGGCCATGATGTTGGCCAAGGATGTCCAGTATCCCGGACTCCATCTCCATCATAATCGTAGAAGCCTAGATTATCTAGGATCTCGTTAGCTCTATCCACATTGTAGCTATAAACATCTGTGGCAAAATTATACCAAGTCCCATAGATTTCTGGAGGTAAATATCTATTATACAGAGGGATAGCAAATCCCCCCTCAGATGCTTCACATATAGAGTCATAATCTATAGCATAAGCAATAGCTTGTCGCACATGTTTATTGCTCAGTGGATAAACATTATTATTGATCCACAGAAGTTTCCGCCAAACACTGGGTGTAGATACCATTTTGATGTCATCGGGGTATTCTTGAGCAGCAATAGTGATCGGGGACCACATATATCTAAGTAGATCCACTTCACCATTTCGCAAGGCTGCAACTGTTGCGTCAGGACTAGTGATGACACGGATGGTAAAGCATTCCATCCTAGGATATTGAATAATTGTATGATCACTGCCCCCCTCAGAATAGATGGGTTCAAGGTTAGTAAAACAATTGGTGTTTGCACCAGTGAACCAGTAATTGTCATTACGAACGAATTTCCACCAGCTGGGTGGCGATTGTGTCTCTACGCTGTCAAACTGATATGGGCCTGAGCCAATTTTCGTAGTCATATTGGTTAGATCATGCCAAGAAGGATCATTATAAGGTACGGTCTCAAAGATATGCTTCGGGAAGATTTTGAGTTCTGTCCAACAATAAGATATCGCCCAAGTGTCAATTTTGGAACTAATGAATTGTATTGTTCCATCCGATAGAATTTCACAACTTTCTATATCAACAACAGGAGAATATCTAGCTGTTCCTTCAGCGCTCTTGATGTAATCATAAGAGAATTTAACGTCCTCAGGAGTCATAGGAGTACCATCATGCCATAAAATCCCATCTCGAAGAGTAAAGTTGAAGATCAATCCATCTTCAGAAATTGAATAGGATTCAGCAAGCCAGGGAATATAACCTCCGGTTTCATTGGCTTGGATAAGACACTCCCAGAGTAAACAGTCCACGAAAGCTGTTCGACCAGTCAAAATCTCGTAGTAAAGCATTCCATCAGGATTGCCATCCCGAACTGGGGCAAAGTATCGCATAACACACTCCAACCCCTCTCGACTTTCTGGTAGGTTAGTGGTGTTATGAATGTTCAGCGGTGTTAAGGGGTTTTTCCAGGAGATTAAGCCATGAGGAGTGTAGACTAAGCCATCTATACCCTTACGGACAGGGATCACATCTTTCTGATATAAAACGTGTATGTAAGGTACTTCCTCTACAGCAATGGCTTGTTGCCAGTTAATATAGTAAGCAACATTATCGATATGGCTGCTATACATCCTGCTAATAGCTATGTCCATGGTGGAGTTGTGGAATCCAAATTCATTACCACCACCTGGATAGTCATGCGCTGTACGTAACATATTTAGGTCGGTCGGTGTGATTGGTGCACTGCTTAGACCATGGTAGACGAAGTCATAGGGTCGAATAGTGTTTACAGGATCTACACCGAGAGAGCAGGCTGTTGCATTCTCATAATATCCATAATTATCAAGTTTAGGATATAATACAGCTGATTCCTGATGAAGATGGTTTATTTTCATTCCGATTGCGTCAAGGTAAGATGTAATCAACTCTCCCGCAATAAATCCTGCATCATCACCCATAAGAGTAAGTAGTTCAAATTCAAAGTTTATTCGTCCTAGATCCCATCCATTTACTTGTGTTGGTTGAATCATTGTCGAATTAATAGACAATCCCCATAAGATGAAAGCTACTACGAGGATATTGATCTTTTTTAGTGTTTTCATTTTTTCACCTGCACAGCGGATTAATATGGACATGTATTCAAGTCAACTTTCGCGTTTTCTCATAGAGATACGCTAGGGCCATTCCTCCTGCTAATGCCGTTATAGAACATATTAGAAAGATAAAAAATCCCGAGTCAAAAATAGCAAGGTGTCTTGCGCGTGTATTATCTGGAGTGCTTGTACTATTTTGGAATAGGGTGGAGTCAGGGTCTTCTGAGAAGGGGTAGGTTGTATAAGAACTATCATAACCAGTAGAAGAAAAATAATCCCCTGTTGTAGAAGAGCATGTCATATCTCCACCACAAATAGGAGTATGAATAGAATCTGCTTCCCTTACTCCATCACCATCGGTGTCTAGATGCCCCGCATCTTCAAGAATGGCATAAGCTCTTGCTGGATTATAGTCGTAGACGTCGCTGGCAGGGTTGTGCCATGTTCCATAGTACTCAATTGGAAGATAATTATTGTACAGAGCAATCGCTTTATTTCCTTCTGATGCTTCTACAATCGCATCATAGTCAATTGCATATGCTATCGCTTGCCGAACACGTTTATCGCTTAGTGGGTACACATTGTTGTTGATCCACAGGATTTTCCGCCAAGTACTCGGAATAGTATTCATTTTGATTTCATCAGGATATTCCTGAGCAGCATTAGCAACATCAAACCATATGTATCGGCAGAGGTCTACTTCCCCATTTCGTAGTGCGGTAATAGTAGAATCAACATCAGTAATAACACGAATCGTAAAGCGTTCCATACGAGGATATTGGGTAATGGAAGGATTGTTCCCACCCTCAGAATATATAGGCTCCAAACTGGTTATACAATGGGGATTTGTACCCGTAAACCAGTAGTTGGGGTTTCGTACGAAAGTCCACCACGTAGGAGGGGCCCACATGGAAACTTCTTGAAATTTGTAGGGGCCTGAGCCGATCTTAGTTGTCATATTTGTTAGGTCATGCCAAGTGACATCATTGTAAGGCACTGTCTCGAAAATATGTTTTGGGAAGATTTTCAACTCGGTGAAGATATTTGGAATCGCCCAGGGATCCAATTCTTCCATCATAAACTGAATGATGCCATCCTCAAGAATAATACAGCTTGTTACGTCAGCACAGGGATTATAAATAGCTTCGCCTGCATCCCACGCGTCATTGATATAGTTATACGAGAAGACGATATCCTCAGGCATCATGAGGGTTCCATCGTGCCAGTAGATGTTGTCCCGGAGAGTGAAATTATAGATCATTCCGTCCTCGGAAATTTCGTATGACTCAGCTAACCAAGGAATAAATCCCCCTGTCTCATTAGTTTGCACAAGGGGCTCCCAGAGTAGAGAATCCACGAAAGCTGATCGATTTTTACTAATTTCATAATAAAGCGGCCCACCTGGATCTCCATCTATAACAAATTTGAAGTATCGCATCACCCATTCAGTACCATTACGAGTAGCGGGAAGGTTTGTAGTGTTATGTATGTTCAGGGGAGTTAGTGGGTTCTTCCAAGAGATTACTCCATGGGGAGTATAAACTAATCCATCTATTCCCTTACGGATGGGCATCATATCTTTTTGGTAAATTACGTGCACATAAGGCACTTCTTCTGCACAAATTGCCTGTTGCCTGTTGAGGTAGAGGGGTACAATATCAAGCGATATATTGAACATGAAGTCAATATTTGCATCCATGGTGGCATTATGGAACCCCCATTCATTCTTTCCACCAGGATAATCTTCCCCGCTGTGTAGCATACTTAAATCGGTGGGGGTGGATGGTGAACTAGGTGAAGGCATGTAAATGAGATCATACGGTCGGACAGTATTCCAGGGCTCAGCACCTAGCTCATGAGAAGAGGCATTCTCATAGTACCCGAAATCCTCTAGTTTAGGATACATCACCGCAGATTCTTGGTGTATTTGGTTTATTTTCATTCCGACAGCTCCTAAATAAGAAGCAATCAATGCTCCAGCAATGTATCCTGCATCATCACCAACTAATGTCAATAGCTCAAACTCAAACTTATGCCGGCAAAGATCATATCCATTTACACGCGTTGGTTGAATTATCAGCGAATTAAAAGTAAAAATACAAAGAAGGAAAATTATCATCCCAATTTTCAAACTTATTTTCATAGTAGCACTTCTATCCCCATTATTTGGGAGCTAATTCCGATAATCTCTTAATATGATATGATATAAAGGTATTTCGGTATAGAAATACACATCCCAACGCATCCAGTAATTTCTGAAGTATACTTGATTATTCACGTTCTCGTCTCTTTTTACCTCGATTATCTATTTCATTGAAGATAGACTGGATTTCTGAGTAGATTTTATCAAGTAATTCAAACTCATTTGAATCTTTAAGGTCAATTGCATCAAGGAACGCTCTATCCAGAGTTTGTCGGTAAGATTCAGCGACTTGAGTTTTTATTGGGGGTAATTGCTTTTTTTTTAGGTTTCTGAACTTTCCTATGATCAATTCTCTTTTATTTTCTGAAATTGTGTTATGATCGAAGAATAGTTCTTCCGCTTTATAATCTACAATTTGGAGTCTTCCAAAAGCACCGCCGATTTCCCGTCGTGAAGCCAAAAATAGTAAAAGAAAGAATGTACTAGACATCCAAGCTGCTAAAAATTCTGCCTCTTCTTTCTCACAATCTATTATATAGAAGTTCTTCGATGCAGTAATTCGGTCCTCGGTGAAATACACAAATGTTCCCGTAGTAGTAATTCCGAACTTATCAGCAACAAACAGGTGAGAAAAAGGTTGCTTTGATTTTAGCTGGTTGTCAATATGGTTTAACCAGTTTCTTCCAAATCTCTTCCGAGCCACTTGCCATTCATTATGTCGTTCTTTAAGATAAGATTCAGGTACAAGGTTCGTATCCTCGGGTGGAACTCTCAATACATAGTGATTAATTGAAGGACTTATTGATTGTGCATATAACCCTGGTTTTCTCAGGGCTGGGATAAGAATTTGGTTTGGAAATTTACAAATATCCTTAGTCCAACTATGTTTGAACCAGGTTTCTTCCTCGGTTCTTTTATCAAGGAGCCACGTTTTATTCGGCAAAAAGAAAAACTCTGGACCATACATCTCGAAGCCCCTAACGATTCTCAGACCTATATCTTCAGCTCTTACGATTTTCATCATTTGCTTGATTTTTGAAGAGAGGTCTGGAAGATGTCCTCGGTCTAGAAATCGAATCCAATTCCATTCCTTTTCTAGTTTTTCATATGAAATTTGATTATAACTTATCCTCAACTCTTCTGTTGAGCTACGGGCTTGTATCAATTGAGAAATTTGTGAATAATTCTCAATAGAGACAGAGTTTTCTATATTAGCAAACAAAACTTCTTTTTTGTCCTCTTCGTTCTTATTTCTTTTATCTGCAATAAAAATAATCTCTTTAAAGTCACTTCCTTCGGAAAAGGCTTTTTCTGCAGAAATCCCAACAAGTATGAGGTTAGAATAGTTTTTCAACAAGAATTTCATTAATCCCGTAGAATACTTGGAATAAAAGGTTGATGCGGGGAGAATAGTAGCTAATCTTCCTCTTGGTCTTAAAATCGCATCTCCAAGAAAAAGAGCAAACACATGCAGTCCCATTTGTTGTCTAAAGAACTTTTCATACTTGTAATATCTTTCATTGAGGAGTTCTAGAAATTTAGGGGTTAGACGTAAATACCTGGTAAAGGGCGGATTCATAATTACGAGATCATATGTATCAAAGAATTTCAAAGTGTGATTATTATGACTAAGTAGTAGGGATAGCTTACCAAATGCATCACCCATAAGAAATCTCATCTGGAGTTTAATATTGTGTTTTTGGCAAGTATAGAGTACTCGGACTATGGCTAACAGAAGCGCAGCTTCATGAAGTTCATTAATGCAAATTTCAGGAATATTTCTTTGTTTTATTACGGTTTCTTCTAAAGTACTGGTGATTAAACGCCCTGAACCCGCGAAAGGATCTATTATCATGTTAAGATCACCGTTTAATGCCAGTGAGGAGAGTAATTTAGAAGAAACAGTTGAAGTATAATTTGCAGCAAGAGTTTTACGTAATTGAGGTAGTAAAAGACTTTGAACAAAGCTACCTAGCCTATCTTCTATAATGAATTTATCAGTCGAAAATTCTAAAGCAATCTTTCTTATATCATGAAAATCTAAACTAGTTGAGGATATTGTATCAATTGAAAATTCTAGAAGTTTTAACACGTTTTGATCTATATGAATTCCATTTTGCATTGCCATATTAGAAACAAATGATATAGAAGGGGGATTCTGAGGATTTAGGTTGAGAAATCGCTCGAGGTTTTCGACTACCATAAAGCTAAGGATCAAAATAAGAGCTAAATTCTCATTTGTCAGTTCTTGTTCTGATTCTAGGTTTTTAAACAAATCTGAGAACCTTTCTCGGGATTTTACTAGTAATGGTTCTGACTCAAGGTTTGCTTTATCCAATTTTTCTCGAATTCGCTGAATAAATGGTGTGAGATCAGAGATAGAAATCACCACTTGAATATGAGAATTAATCTATCGAACTTCGTGTTGAAAATACTAATAATACTTATTTTTGGACTCTTCCTTGCTTTATCAGTTTCCTGTCTAAAGATGATCATGGATTTTTTACTGTAAAATATAAAAAATTTGTATTAGAACTTCACTAATATCATTATAAAGAATGCAATTAAGCAGGGATTCCATGAACTCTCAAAGTGCATTTATATCACATGCTACTCCTAAGAGGTGGAGTTTCTGGCGTCGTTATATCTATGAATTTTTTACGTTAACTTTTCCACCAATATTTAAACGTCTTTTCAAAGTAGAAATCTATGGAATCGAAAATATACCTCCAGAAGGACAAGGAGTCTTGCTCGCCGCTAATCATGTTAGTTTTTTAGACGGGTTTCTTGTACCAATTTCTCTTGTCCCCCTCGGCGCCATCTTTTTTTTGCTGGAGCTGAGGATGTATTCAATAAACCTTATTTTAGGTGGGTCAAATTAGCAGGTGGGCTCATCATTCGTCCTGTGAAATCTAAAAAAATCCTTGGGAGTATGCGATCTGCAAAAGGGATTCGATATTTAGTTACTTTGCTTAAAAATGGGTCTGCTGTCTGCTTCTTCCCCGAAGGAAAACGTTCTACAAAAGGATTCTTATCCCCCAAGGTTGGTGTAGGGTGGGCAGCTTATCTTTCACAAGTTCCTGTCCTTCCTGTCTATCTAGATGGAGTTAAACAAGCATTCCCACCGCGTACTTGGAAGATTCGCTTTGGTAGTCGTCTTCGGATAATTTTTGTCGATCCAATCCCTTTAGAGGAATATTATAACCTTCCCCATGGAAAAGAAACCTCTCAAAAAATTGCTGCCAAGGTTATGCAAGAGATCATCAGATTAAAAGAAAAATTACTGAGTATTATAGAAGTTGAAAATCAATAAAAGTCTAGAATAAATGTCCTACTACTCCAATTAGTGATCCTACCATGGACGATGGGAGCAGAATTGAGTAAATTGTCTTAAAGTAATGATGAATTACTAACACAAATGCTTAGAACGCTTGTGAATAGTATGGATAACAACAACTAGGAGTAATCCCAACGTGTAAATAGCTTGGAAACCATATTCATCTAAAGGATTACCAAATTCATCCAAGGGATAGGGGTCAGTAGTCTCCGCGTTTCCGTCGATTTCATAGTCACCCGAACCTGTATAATCCGACCAATAGTTCCCTTCAAGGGTAGAAGAATCGTACCATTGATTATTGGAGCCATCATCATATGCTTGAGATGGTCGATCATAATAGAGTCCATTAGCGATAAAAGTATTGTGATGAACAATGTTCTCATTTGACCGTTCGAGATACACTCCATAATCTCTATTAAAATCTACTATATTCCAAATGATTGAACACTCATCAGAAAGTACAAGGTAGATGCCTGTGCCATGATTTAGGGAGCATGTATTGTTGCTGAGGACAGCATTCTCAAAACTCACTAAATTGATGCCCTTGCCCAGATTTTGGGAGCAGGTATTATTGCTAAGGATTGCATTACTCGAATCGTCAAGACGGATACCATCACCATCATTGTTGATAGATGTATTGTTGTTGAGGGTTGCATTCCCTGATTGGTAAAGACTTATGCCACTGCCTAGATTTTGGGAACAGATGTTTTTACTTAGAGTTGTATTTCCAGAATCTTGCAGAGAGATACCCGTGCCACCATTTTTGGCACAACTATTGTTGTTGAGGGTCGCATTCCCAGAATACCAAAGAAAGATGCCCTCGTTATTATTATTCTGACAGGAATTGTTGTGGAGAGTCGCATTCCCAGAATATAGAAGAAAGATACCCGCATTATTATTCTGGTAGGAATTGTTGTGGAGAGTCGCATTCCCCGAGTGGTGAAGATAGATGCCCTCAAATTGATTTCGGTTAAAATGACTATCAATTACTTGACAGAAAGAACTAAAATAGAGAGTTATTCCCCTTTCTATATTAGAACAATTTTGGTCCTTCACCACAACGTTGGTGCAATTGATCAGAAATAGTTGTCCATAAGAAGTACTGAGAGTCAGATTTTTCTTATTTGCAAACCAACCTAAAGGACGTCCATTCACCCAGTTATTCTCTATTGAATATGATAGATATATCTCCTGAGAAGTATCAAAATCATAAAATCCGAGACCACATTCAAGAAAAGTGTTATTACTCAGGATTGAATTTCCAGAATCTCTTAGAACGATACCGCGGGTATTATTTTGGATGATATTGCTGCTGAGGATCGTATTTCCAGAATTATGTAATAAGATGCCAATGAAACTATTTTGGATGGAATTGTTGAAGATATTCACTGTTCTAGAAGCGATATTAGCAATGTAAATTCCTATACTTCCAGCTTCCACCAAGCAATTCTGTATCATAAAATGAGCTGTTGTTCCAATAACAGAGATTCCATCAGAATCAGGTGCGGTAATGTTCCATCCCTCTAAAACATAGGGATCGTTCTCTTTTCCAGAGCCATTTACAGCAACTGCAGCCAATTCTATATCATTAGAAACTTCAATTGGGTCGTGGGGAGCATAAGACAAAGTACTTTGCACGGTTGGAGAACTCACTGATAGCCTTAAGGGTCGCTCAGGGTGAACACTTCCTTCCTGAGTGGTCGAAGAATGCAGCAACAAGAACATATTAATCAAAATGAGTAGGATTAGAATCTTAATAGACCTTCTAGTGTTAGTTTTGGGACTCATCATTTTACCCCGTAAGTAAACTCATTTCTCCAGGCAAGACAATCGCATTCCTTAATTCTTTCTCAAAATTACGATTTACACGAAGTTGGCTACCATCCATAAGAACTCACTCCAACCATATTTTGTTATTAATCACAATTGGTGGGATAACTAGTGAAGTTCTTAATTTATCTCTACTTAATGATATTTAAGGCTAACTACTGAACAATTCATGTCCTTCTCCCGTCAAAAAAGAGCTTACTTCACCAATTCCTGTTTTTTTCATATGTTCTTTTTCTAAAGTTGGAACTACAAGAGTAGGATCTGAATCAGGCCAAACAATAATAAAAAGGGTCTTTCCAATGGCTTATAAGAGACACCAGTTAAATAGTATATAATTTCTTCAACAGAAACTAAGAATGCATCAAGATTGTGTTCAGCTACCTTTTTCTGTAAATTCTTACGTCGTTGCAAATACTCTTCCTGAGTTATCAATTCACATACCCCGATCTACTACAAACACCCAGCTCTCTTATCGAGGAGTTATTTAATAAGTTAATTGATTAGTATTTTGATGAGTTATATCCTATAAGATATTTCAGGTTGTCCAACCTATTTGATTTGTTACACACCTATGGAATGAATCCGCATGAGTAATAACGTAAGTCCCATGATAGAAGATGTACGGCGGATTCTTGTTATTGGACCTGCACAAAGCGGAAAATCAAGTATTATTTCTGAAATTAGCGGGAAGATGCCTAAGAATGACCAAACTAAGGATAAAAACAGTGTATTAAATCCTAATAAATCACCATTACATTTACTTCTTCTTGGAGAAGAATTTATATTTTTTGAACAAGATTTTGAAGCTATAGTTGATCGTCAAAGCACTCAATATGAACATGAAATGATTTTTCGTAATTTAAATGGTTGTATCTTCGTAATTGACATCCCTTCAATATTAAAACAAGAGAATCCTTATAATGAGAATGTCCAACGAATCTTCAACACTGTAAAGAGATACTCTCCAGATGCAATCAATGTAGTCTTTCTTCATAAATGGGACATTAGTACAGATCGAAAAGACATTTTTACCTTATTGAACAATAATACCAATGAATTTAAAGTTTTTCGAACATCAGTATTTGATTCCTCTCTATTAAATGCCACAGCAACTTTTTTAGGCCAATTATGGTCTAGAATTAGTATAATTAAAGAAGAATTCATGAAAATAGGTCAAGAATTAGACTTATTGTTGATAAGAGTCCTAACAATAACGGGTATGCAAATAGTGGATATTACACTTGATGAAGAGCTAGATCTACCTTCTTCAAAAGATCTGATTAATTACTTACTGCAACATAAATCTGATATACAGAAGGGTATGAAACAACCAAAAGAACAGGTATTCGATACAGAAATGTACATCATTTCTTTATCCCTCTATAATATAGCTTTTACTTTGTTGGAAGCTAATACAATTCTCTTAGTAGGCACAAGAGATATTGATAATCTTCAAATGGCATTTTCAAGACTTATAGATGTCTATCTTAATACAAGACCGAGTTTAGATGAGAAGAAAAGCCAAAAATGGGCAAATTGGAGAGAATGGAAACCGAAATTTTCAGAAAGAAGAAGAAAATGAATTAATTTCTGAAGATTACTTTTTTTTCACTTTATTACAGAATTTATGTTCTAGGTTTAAAGAAAACAGAATAATCGGTAAAATGATCCGTCAAAATAATAGAAGGAGAGAAATTATACGAGGTTTCTATAGAAAATCAGATTAATGCGCAATTAGAGTATCTTATATCATTTAAAAAAGTTAGAGAAAATTCGAGATACATGTAAATTTTATATATATGTAGAAACTAGGATATCATAAGAGAATGATTATCGCTATTGATATTCGAGATATCATTAGAGAAAAAGATATCATTCTATAATGTGTGATTTTGATGGGATTTTATGGTTCTCTGATGGATACGATGGATTACGGGACATTCGGTCTTCGAGATAATCCTTTTGAAAAGATTCGAGCTGAAACTATGCTTGCATATCAAGCTGACGGCAAACTCAATCTTGATGAGATCCTTAAGACAATGACACCAACTGAAGCTGATTTTCAAATTGCCCAAGTGCTTAAACGCGTGTTGGGCGGAGCAGGAATCATCTTTTCTATTGAAGGCCCTCACGGGATGGGCAAATCATCACGAGGGTATGCAATTCAAACCACTTTTCAACAACAAAAAGGGTTGGCATTTGTTTGGAAAGTAGCTGAATCGAAGGATGTTGGGCTACTTACATTTCGCCTACTCAACAGCATTGGAGCGCACTTAAATGAATTCGACATTGGGGAAACATCTAGACAGAGAATTGATGATATAATACACCCCTTTCTTGAATCCTATAATACAGAGGATACAGAGAAAGAGCTAGATTCATATAAACTCGGTCAAGACATCGGAAAAGTCTTCAAATACATTGCTGACGAAGGAATTCCTTCCTGTTTTATCATAGATGACTTTGAAGAAGCAATTTCTGCTCCAGGATTCATAGATATTATTGCTGAGCTTACTCGATTTTCTTTAGGCACAAAAAAGCATATGTTAATGTTTTGCAGCAATGTTTCTGTTTCTCAGGAACTAAGAGGTGGAGTACACACAGAAGTTGAATTACGACCAATGTCTGATGAAAATGCTCGAGAATTAATACAGAAAAGACTAGAATATTATCGGACCGACTCCTCTATGAAAGGATTAGAACCCTTCAAACCCGAGGTAATTAATCGAGCTAATGAGTTAGCCCAAGGAAATCCTCGTTATCTTTTGCGAATAATGTATGAAACCTTAGAGATTGCTCTTAAGAAACAACTTAATGAGGTCGATGAAACAATAATTTCTAGTGGAGAACTAATAGCACGTGAAGAGGAAGCGCGTCGTCTCCGAGAAGAATTAAGAACAACTTTATCTGATCAAGAGATGAATTTATTTTTCAGATTAATTGAGGATTTCGGGGGAGGTCCAATTTCACCGATGCCACTCTCTCAAAAACTAGATATGAGCTATCCAACCTGTCATCGTATCCTTACAACACTTGCACAAAAAGATGTGGTGACAAAAAGTAAACAAGGAAAATCAATTTTATTTCAAGTGAAAAATAGGTATATGCCCGTCTTTGGAACATAATACCCAAATCAAGATTTTTATCACTCTTGTTGTGTTTCTCAGTTTAAAATACGTCAATAATATTTAGATTGTAGAAATATTGTTGTGTTTCATGGATGGTTCATGGATGACTAATACTAAGAAAAAATTCTCTCATCGAGATATAGATGGTCATGCAAGAATGGTTTTAGTTTTGCTTAATGAAAAACCTCTAAGTCGAAAAGATATTAAAGATCAAATGAGAAGGATTGGTCTTAGATTTGGCACCTATGAAGCAATAGTGGAAGATTTAGAGAAACCCAAAGCTACTGAGGAAATTACAGAGATTGCTGATACAATAGAAGAACAAATAGATTTTCTATTGACCCACCATTTTATAAAAGAAGAAGAAGAGCTGTTTCATCTAACTGAAGAAGGAAAAGAGATTGCTAGCAGATTCTCTAAGGGTATGTTTACTGTATTCAGTATCATTCAAAAGCTAGGCTCACCAACAATTCCTTCGATTCTTTCTCTTATTTTTCATTTTTTCCTTGGATTGATTAAATTAATTGGATTTACCATCACAGGAAGTGTAGGACTTCTCGGAGATGGTATAGATTCAGCTATAGATGGAATTTCAGCAATTGCTGTTACCATTGCAATCAGAATCAAGAAAGAAGTTGCTATTACCTATCTATTAATAGGATTAATGGTTTTAAGTGGTGTCGGAATATTATTTGAAAGCATCACTCGTTTACTTAATCCTATTGCACTTGAAGAGGAAAATGTAGCTATTTCAATTGCTTTAGTTTCAATAATCCTATGTGGTTTCCTCTATTTCTACCAACGGTTTATTGGAGTAAATACCTCAAATCTAGCTATACTTGCACAGTCTGAAGATAGTAAAAATCATGTTTTGGTCGGATCGTTAGTATTAGTCGCAATTATTGCTAATTTCTTTGAATTATATGTTCTTGATGGAGTTGTAGGTTGTTTAATCGGCGGTTTAATTCTACGGGGATCCTATGAATTATGGCAAGATGTCCGTGCAGCAAGTCAGGGGGAAGAACTAGATTTAGAGAAATATAAACTTGGGATTGCACGAGGTTATGAAAAAATGCAAACAGAAATGTTAGAAAAATGGATTCTATGGCGTATTTACAAAGGGAGTAATACATTCACTCAGGTTGAAATCGATTTCAACCACGATTTTCAATCACTCACTATGGTCGCAGAAGACAAAAAACAAGAAGTAATGAAAAGATATCACACAAAAGAGAGTTTAAATCAGCATTTTTCCCGCCTTATTGGCGATAAACTCTTAGAATATGATCAAAATGCAATTAGAATAACTGAAAAAGGATTGAAAAAGCTAAAAACTGCGGAAAGAGGAAGAAGACGACATAAACGAAGGAGAAAAAGATGATTTAGTTTATCTCACAAAGACATGTTTCTCCAAAGATGCTAAGGTTAATATTTTAGTTACATAATTTATCTTTAATAAGTAGCATCAACTCCGAAATCTCATCAAAAATAGAGAGAGTAATCATCTACATGCTAAAATACTGTTATTGACACCTAATAAAATGTTGATATGGAACAATTGTACGTATGTTCATGAAGGTTGACGAATTATGCGAATAAAAATTATATTCTGCCTAATTCCCATTACAATGTTTTTAATAACTCCAGGAACTTCTATTTCGATGGATACGCAATCTCACTCATATCAGGTGAAAGCCGGTGATACGCAATCATGGATAGTTACAAAATACAAACGTGAGTTTGATTACCATTTAGACAGTCATCCATTGTGGAAAGAAGATGGTACCTATGTGGATATTGAACTTAAGAAAGGTATGAAAATCAAAGTAGAGATAACTAAAGTTAATTCAACGGATGCTTTTGGCAAACGTTCATATGACAATGTAACTGGGCGAGAAGAATACCTATTATCGAATTATTTTATTGATCAGACCCTAGACAACAAAAGTTTCTGGGAAGAAAGAGTAAAAGATTCACATACCATGAGTCTAGAAGGTAATAATATAATTCGGGAAATGGATTTTACTAACCATGTAGATCTTGACAGTTATGAAGACAAACTTGTTAGAAATTGGAAGACAGGATGGTTAGTATCCCACTGGTATAAAGCAACAAAAGATAACCAAGTATATGAAATAGAAATCTCTAATGAAAGTGAAGGTAATGGAGTCGTATCTGGTTACACCTTCCTTCCTTTGATATTAGCTTTATTTGTTACTGTAATAATCCACAGAAAATGGCATGATAGAAACTATTTCAACAATTTCTATAAGGATGACAAAAAATGAGAAAAAAAATCATTAGCAGTCTAATTTTCACCGTAGTATTCTTAATAACTCCGAAAATTCCTATTGCTGGAGAATTTGTTACAATAAATACTTATCCACATGAATCTTCTACAATTAGTAATTACTATCTCAATGAGTATGAATATAAGGTCAAAACAGGTGATATAAAGGAATGGGAATTCACCAAATGTTATATTGAAGGGAAAAATGAAACAAAATTTCCTGTTGAGACAGATAGTGGCGAAAAAAATGCAACATGGAAGAAAGGAACTAGAATTAAGATTGAAATAACTGAGATTAAAAGAAATAAGGACTCTTATTATGAAGAATGCTATGGAAAAATCTCATATGATGATATAACACTGAAAGTATGTAGATTGGACAGGTCATTTAACAGTTTTATCAGACCAACTATCAACAATAGAACTTATTGGGAGAAGTATGTAGAAGAAGAAAAAGCACATAGCTATATTATTGTGTCTGCTGAAGTGAGAGGAGATGAGGTAATAATTAGGAGTGAAGATGTAGAGGATTGGGGTACATTAGCGCGTATTTCTGTATGGAACTGGAAAACAGGATGGATGGAAAGAGAATATAATAAAGAAATTGCTGCCAATGGTACTGTGTTGACAGAATTGGATATATCAAGTAGTGGAAGTAAAGGAGCTAATATTCCAGGTTATGAGGTGATTCAAATAATTTCTTTAACTTCTTTTACTATAATCATCTATAGACGTCGGAAAGGGCAATAATTATGACATATTTGTCATATGATACTAAAATGGAGATACTTACTAGACTTAACTTGTTTATAATTAACCACAAACAAAAATCTATTCACTTATGTATAACAATGCAATTTTCCTGCTTATTTAAGCCATGCCTATTCTATAGATCTTACAGGTTTTCCACAGGCGTTTAACGGCTTTTAACACTTATCAACCTTTCTAATTAGAGAAAGTGAGATTACACAAATTGAATGAATTAATAATAATTCTTTAGGAAAAAATAGTATATTTTTTATTTTTCAAAATACAGTACCAATAGTTTTCCAATTGTGCATCATTAATTTATGGAAAGATTATTATGGACGAAAATCCTTTAATTCCTGGACTTCAGGATTATTTAATAAATTTATTACCAGAAAGAAATCCAATATTCGATGAAATTGAATCATATGCGAAAAATATTGATTTTCCTGCGATTGGACCATTAATAGGTCATTATCTTCAACATTATGCTTTACTAATAGGAGCAAAACGAATTCTTGAATTAGGGAGTGGATTTGGATATTCAGCTCTTTGGTTTGCTAATGGCATGCCTAACGATAGTGAAATAATTTTAACTGACTTTACTGAAGAAAATAAGAAGTTAGCACTGACATATCTTGAAAGAGCAGGTATATTAAATAGAATTAATGTAAAATTTTATGTGGGAGATGCTCTTGACATTTTATCAAACATTGAAGGAGATTTTGACATTATCTTCAATGATATTGACAAAGAAGAATATCCACAAGCATTTAAAGCTTCTGTTCCACGGTTACGTAAAGGAGGTCTTTTAATAACAGATAATAGTCTGTGGTATGGAAAAATTATTGAACCTACACCCGATGAAGCAACACTTGGGGTACAGAAGTACAACCGTCTCGCTTTTGAAGATACACGAGTATTATCGGTTATGATTCCTGTGAGAGATGGTCTCTGCGTTTCTATCCGTTTATAAAGAAATTATATGTCTTCCAAACGAGATCTATCTGATTTACTAAATACAGCAGGTTCTCAAATTATTTTAAAATGTAAATGATTGTGATTAAGATTCATATAAGCTGTTCTTAATATCTTATATTGTCCTTTAAATCCATTCATTTGAACAATAGCGCTTTTAAAATAGTTAAGGAAGATTCCTCTTGAATAAAATCATTGATCTCAGATCTGATACAGTAACTTTACCCACCCGTGAGATGTTGGAAGCAATAACAACAGCAAAATTAGGTGACGACGGTTGGAGAGAAGATGAAACTGTCATAAAACTTGAAGAGGTAGCAGCAAAGAAATTAGGCAAAGAGACGGGATTATTAGTTTGTTCAGGAACACAGGGAAATCTCTGTGCTATTATGGCACATACGGTACCTGGTCAAGAAATTATCTGTGATGCTGATTCGCATACAGTTCTCTACGAGGTTGGAGGCGTTTCTCGTATTGGTGGACTAATGGTACGATCAATCAAAACTACAGATGGATTTATAAGTCCAGAAGATATTCAAACTGCGATAAGGCCCACAGATATTCATCAACCTATGACTAGTCTCCTTACTTTTGAAAATACCCATAATCGTCATGGTGGTGCGGTAATAACTATTGACCAGTCTCGACTAATGGCCGATATTGCTCACGATAATGATTTGAAAGTTCATTTAGATGGAGCACGAATCTTTAATGCTGCTATTGCCCTTAATGAAGACCCAGCTAAATTGGTTCAACCTGCAGATTCAGCACAATTTTGTCTATCAAAGGGATTGTCATGTCCCGTTGGTTCAATTGTGGTAGGAACGGAAGAGTTCATTGAACAAGCACGAAGGAATCGGCAGTTACTTGGCGGTAGGATGAGACAAGCGGGGATTATAGCAGCTCCTGGACTTGTAGCATTAGAATCTATGATAACTCGATTAGAAGAAGATCATCAGCATGCGCAATTGATAGTGAAAACATTGAAAGAATTTGAGGGAATTAACATATTTCCTTGCCGTACCAATATCATTGTATTCGACCTTAGTGGTCTCAATCTAACAACAGATACAGTTTTAGCTGCATTACGAGAGAAAGGATGTCTAGGGAGTAAATTTGGTCCTACACTCATTCGACTTACTACCCATTATGGCATTACCATGGATGACATAAAAGAAGTAAATGAAATTTTACGAGAAACATTCACAGTTTTGACTAACTGAGATAGTCTACAACATCTACATTAGATTTGTTTCCTTGTTGAAATTAATTTGTTATATTGCAATAATAAATCTAGAAATAATGTCATTGCCTTATAAATAAGTAATAAGGCTATAGCTGCATAGACTAGAGGATTATCAAGAAAAAAGTTGCGCTGAGAGAGAGTAATTTCCCCTTCATCCTCTATAGTCTATAGTAATTTGTGTTTTCGTGACAGAATTTATGAAATCCATCCGATATCCTGATAATATAATTACAAATAATAATGCGAGGAAGAATCCTGAAATCATTAACAGCGGTAGAAGGCCATAAGGATCATAAAGTACAAATATTAGACATAGTAAGAAAATTCCAATGAATATCAAAAAAAAAAGTAAACCCGAAGTACTATCTTCTTCTTTTTCTAAACCAGATGTCAATGAATTCACTTCGATCGCTGATCTACTAAACTGGAACAAACCAAGGCCCGTCTAATTCATAAAGGAATGTATTGACGAACTTCTTCAATAACAGCAGAAAATACTTCATAACTACTCGTATTTATAGATTTATTTTCTCTGATAAGAAATTGCTCGAAATGTGACTCGAATTCTCTAGTTAAATATTTACAAACGTTTTGAGTGATCAAGTTATTCTCCGATACTATCATTAGAGTTGTGGTCCATTTCCCAGGAGCTAATAATACAAATTTGTCTCCAAAACTAATTTGATTTAATTCCGTATCGCTATTGCTCTTGATTAATTCTTTAATTGATGTTTTAAGCGCTGAGAAGACTGATCCTACTAAATCATGCATTAGTGCTTCCTTATTAAACGCATAAGAAAAGAGAGTCACTCCAGATTTTTTATCGGTAATTATGATGGTATCTAGCTGTGCAGGAGTAACAAAGAAAAAGGTTTTGTCCTTAGTGAAACTAAAGGAGAAATAGAAAGCTGTTAGAGAAGCCGGGATTAACCAAGCATATGTAGGTACTCCATGAATCATATCAACCCTGGAGAGTATCATAAACGTTAAAGTTAGTGTTAAGAGAATCGATAAGATAGAAAGGGAACGTGTTGTTGTAAACGGACTTTCTTTTTGTTTAATTATCTTAGATACTTCGATTATCCTTTTTCGTACAACTACAACTAACAAGAAAAAGCTTAAAGCCATAAAAAAAATGCCTAAGGGATGAAATTGGATTATGATAGAGTCATCTATGACTTTATTCTCTAATGTTATTAGATTGATAAAGGCTGCAGCGATATTTACTGTGGTTATTGTTGTGTTTAAAGCGATCGAACGATAATTAGGCTTGAAATTAGGTAAAATTATACTGAAACAAAATAAAAGTATTCCGATCTGACCACAGAAAGTTCCTAGCCGATGACAAGCTTGAACTATTGACTGATTGATGGTAGTAGGTTGTAATGGAAGAGGGGAATTAAGAACAATACTAATTGTAAATAAAGTAAAAGTCATACCTAAAAATTTCATTTCAAGGATAGGGCTTCCTTTAGATTGATGAAATATTAGTAGAGAACTTACAAAAAAGATGATTGATGTTATAACGATAATAATAAGCTCGATTTCTAGCATTAAAATGAAGTATTATTAACGAAGTATAAAAAGAATACAGTATATTAAGATGTTAACATCCCAGCCCAACGATTTCCAGATGGTACAGGTGGAACTAACAATAGCTATAACTTTTTTACTTCAGGTATAGTCGATGCTGATCCAACAATTGGAGCAACAAATACCAATATTCTACCAGAATTCACTAGCTATGTTTTCATTGCTGGTTTGTTCATCATTGGAATTCTATTAATTGTTTATTCTAAAAGAAGAAAATAGAATCTCTCAGTATATTAATACAAAAGGTCAGATAAACTTTAGAATGTAATCAGATGAATACGATCACTTTTAGTCTATCTAGATGGAATGAACATGTCGATACATAGCATTCAAGATTTAGGATCGTGGATTAGTGGAACAAGTGAACATAAGATTATTATAAAAACAAACATTAATGGGATTTGAAATTCTGGAATAATTTCCTCTAACATTTGTCCTACATTATTTAATTCTGTCCATGCATTTGTTATATTATTATATGCTGATAAATAATCTAAATCATTATACGTCAGGATTGCAGCTGAGTAGTTTGCTAGAGCATAAGCAATTTTTCTGTCTACAATTTCAGGTGGATTGGCAACTTGTCCATACAACTGAATTACTTCTGTATAAATATTATCATATAGTCCGAAGAAATTATCAGTTGAGGATCTCATGAAGCGATCTATAGCATAGGTAGAGAAATTGACTGCGGATATGTAGTAACTCATGACACTTTCAACATAGTCACCACCCCAACCGTAGTTATCGTGTGGGTGGGGAAAGCCTAGTGTATGACCAATTTCATGGACAATTGTTCGCGTTATTCCTTTATCTTTGATATCATAGAAACCACTGGTATCATTAAACCGAAAAATCTTTGAAGGAACTAAATTGATGAGTTGCCAACCCATTCCAGCTAACCCTGTAAACGCGCCTCCATAATAAGTCATTTGTGTATCATTTGAAAGAAAAATAATCGTTGGATAAAATAAATCTCCAGTAAAAGAAGGAAACAAGACATCAAATTGACTCTCTACATAATCTCGGAATCCATCCATGACTTCAATAACTCTTCCTCCGTTTTTGTATTCCAAATGAAATTCGTCATATAACCCTTGATAACTACTCAAGAATTTCCACTTAATATTGATATTCCAATTATAAAAAGGGGCAACTTCATCTAATGGAGTATAGATTCGATCCATTGAGCTCAACCATTCTAATTTTTGAATAGAATAGCCGTAATCACTCAGGTTTGTGAGGAATAGAACCGGTAGATCTACTGTGGGGTGGATTCTAGGTTTTTCATTATTTAAAACGATAGGTGGAATAACTAAACCAATAAAATTATTTCCAACAATATCCAAGATCCAATCCCCAATCCAATAACGAATGACTTCTCGACCTTCGGAAGTATTGGGATCATTTTGAAGGACAATATCCTGAATAGTTTGATTTAAATGTGCATCAGCGACAAAACCATATCCCGTCCATGCAGTTTCTATGAATTTAGGAAACCAATGATACGCTGATAAATCTAAGAAATAAAATCGACCAATATTACCGCCATAACCTGGAACTGGACGCGTATTCAGATTTGTAGTTTCACTGAAAAAGTTAGTTGTAATTGTGTTTGAATCAGGATTAATTGGTGTCAGAGAATACCAATGGGAATAACCTGCAGCATCTAATTGGGTGAAATTGAAAATATAAAGTGTGTAGTCTGTAGTAGGAATAGGCATAATAGTTTGTAAAAAACTCTCAAATTCTCTAGCATCAACTTGTCGACCTGTTCGATTCACAAAAACATCTGTGGTACTTCCAAATAATGTAGAGTCATAGTCTACATTAGTATGTTCTTTTAATGTTCCATGTGTGTCCCAATATGTTGTTATCGAATCATTTATCGATGAATCAAGTGACTCAACAACATAGGATAGATCATATTTGGTAATATTGTGTTCTAAATCAGTAGGAAGAATTTCTGATAAGGAATTGACTTTTAAACGTGAGTCAAAATTTAGAAATTTCAATCCAATAGTTAGAGAACAAGAATTAGGGGCAGAGTCCACTATAAGAGGACTAGATAAAGAATGGTAGGTATTAAAGGGGCTAAAACTTAAGAAAATTAATAGAATACAATACCTTGAGAGTCTCATTAAAAGCCACCAGTAGTTCAGTTTCCAGCATTTAAATTAAGGTCGTATTAAGGTTGGTTATAAGTAGTACAATTTGGTTCTTATACTTTAGATATAATTTCATCCCTAAACCTTTCAAGGGTTTCTTTGATACCTACTTCTCGCATTGGTAATGATGTCCCTGCAACAATCATCTCAACTCCCAGATCTTTAATAATGCCTACCTTTTGAACTACTTCTTCAGGTGTTCCTAAAAAGCTATTATCTAGGATGGTTTGTACAGGTTTTTGTTGACGTTGTGCCAATCGTTCCGCATATTTTCGTACATCTTCTTTGGTCTCCAGGATTGGTAGACCTGCAAACACAGAAATCTCAAATGAAGTTTCTTTTTTTCCAAAACGATCGAATGCTTCGCTGATTATTGGAATTTTTTCCTTTACTTTATTGGGGCCATCAAATGCCGGAATATTCAACCCATCTGCATATTTAACTGCTGTTCGAATCATTCGAGGTTTTTCACCTCCAATTACAAGCTTTATTGGTTTTTGAATCGGTTGAGGCATGTTAATTGCTTCTTTTAACTTCCAAAAAGTACCTTCAAAGTCAGTTACTTCATGTGTAAACATTAATCTAAGTATCCGAATTGCTTCTATGAGTCGTCGAATTCGTTCATCAGCAGAGGGTATCCCACGTCCTCGCTCCATAAGATCATAACCTATATACTCCGATTCGTTCCACCCAGCTCCAATTAACACTTCCACTCGTCCATTTGTCATATGGTCGAGTGTGGTGATCATCTTAGCTAGAAGTGCAGGATTTCGTAGGGAATTGAATAATACAATGTGACCAATACGAAGAGTTTGGGTTTGCACACCAATTCCTGTCATTACTGTCCATGCTTCTAGGTATGGTTCTCTTCCCTTATTAGCGAAACCATGCACATGGTCATTTAAAAAACCACCGTAAAATCCTTTCTCTTCAGCTAGCTGTGCCCATTCAAGCATGATATCATATGTCTTTGCATTACGAAGATAAAGACCGAAACGCGTTTTAACCACCGAAATTTATAGATGAATAAGAATTGAATAAGTTTTTCACTAACAAAAAATTTAACTCGGATTAAAGAGTAAGAACCTACGGACTTAAGAGATTAGAGCAGCACTTCCAAAATTGTCAGAAATAACTTTATCATCAGAAAGGAGACAGATAGATTGAGCGGCAGATATTTCATAAAAACTCTTCTTATTGGAGACGGAGCAGTTGGTAAAACAACCCTACGACGCCGATATATGGGAGAAAGACTTGATTCGAACTACATAATGACTATAGGCGCTGACTTTTCTGTAAAAAGAGAAATAATTCCAGAGCATGACATCGAAATTACCTACCAAATCTGGGATGTAGCGGGGCAGCCACGTTTTGGTCAGATTCGGAGCGGATTTTACAAAGGCGCCCGTGGAGCACTGCTTGTTTTCGATCTCACCCGTGCCGATACATTTAATAATTGTGGACGTTGGTTAAATGAACTACAAGGCTCTCTTAGGACTGTAGTGCCGTTTCTTTTGATAGGTAATAAATTAGATATTCGTAGTCAGTCACCTACAGGAATTTCTGCAGAACAGGGGCAAAAATATGCTTCAAAATTAAATGAAATAACAAAACGATTTGGTTTTGAAGTGGAATACTATGAAACCTCCGCTCTTACTGGAGAAAATGTTAATCAAGCATTTCTCACTCTAGGAAAGAAAATATTAGACAAACAAATGGAAAATAAGTGATCGATCAGGTTTAAGTGACCTATTTAATTATTGATAGCGTTTATAATAGATTTTTATTCTTTATTCAGGGAAGTTAAGAAATTTAATTTTTATTTTGAACTTCTATCAATTTTAGTAGAGATAAATAGAATTCGAGGTATTTTTTATCTATCATATCTGATAGATGAGTTATAACAGCATTTTTACTGTAACAATTGGATTAATTGAGAACCTAATTTTGTCGTTGTTAAGGTAATTTCGATTTAATTTGAAGAGTTTTATTAATCCAGTTCGCATCATATCATATAATGGTAGCATCAAATGATTGAACTTGAAATTCCTCTACTTCGTGGAGGAAAAGAATATTTTACGTCAAAAAGAGCTACACCAAATGCCCTCAATCATTTTCAAATATCTTATTCCCAAGCTCCCGAAATAATTATTAATCAATCTTTAAAAGATACAAACACAAAAGGATATCATTATATTTCTGAGATAACAATTGATAATTTCCTAGAAATCATTATTGAAGCGAGTGATATTTTTACATCAACACAAAGCCTCGGAATAAGTACAGAAATTAGCCTTGAGGAGACACAACAGTTTATTACGGCAACCACAGGCATGCCCATCATTTTCGTAAGAAATAGCTTTATTCCATTCTCTCAATCTATGAAAAACATACGAGAAATTTTAGAAATTTTAAGTCCCAATAATTCGGTTTCGATTTATGATACCCACATTGTTCAGAAAGGGTATTTAATGTATGGTTGGATTAGACGTGGTAAAAATCTAGCTGTAGTAGCACCTAGCAACCATCCTGGAGTAAATACTGTATGGGCGATCATGGCTGCTATGAAATTTCCTACGCTCGTGCGACCTTCTATTAGAGAAGGCTTATTTGCCTATAGATATATTCAAGCATTATACAAAGCAGGTTTACCAAAAGAAGCATTACATTACTTACCGATGAATCATAAATTCATAGCTTCATTTTTGATGAATTCGGATTTAGGCATCATATTTGGGGATGAAACAACGACAAGGCGCTATGCCAACAAAACAAAAATAAAAACATATGGGCCGGGTAGATCGAAAATTATTTTGGATACAAATTATGTGAAACAGTATGATTCGTCAGATATTTGTGATATGATCATTGGATCAACCCTATTTGATGGTGGGAAGAGCTGTATCAATGCTTCAAGTCTTTTAGTAGTTGGAAAAAATGCAGAAACAGTTGCAGAAGATATTGCATTTGAGATAGCAGTAGAACTAGCGAATATCATTCCCCAAGATATTTTTTCGGAAAAAGCGAAATTAGCAGCATTTGTGGATAATAATCTCGCTAAGAAGATCAATAGGTTTATAGAAAGCAATAAAGGAAGAGATATTGATCTTGTAGAAAAAGTAAGAGAAACCTCACGCTTACAAGTCTTAAATGATGTTTATTATTTATTACCGAGTGTTTTTCTCTGTGAAAATGGAAAAAATTCACGCTTATTTGGATTAGAGCTACCTTTTCCCTTTTTAACAATCAATACAATTGAAGATTATGAACAATCCTATGATTATATCAAACGAAGTTTAGTTATTTCCTTATTATCTGAATCTGCCAATTATGCAAGGAAAATTCTTGAATTACCGCATGTGGAGAAATTATATTTACAAGAATTGACATGTGGAATTAACCCAGCAGAACCACATGAAGGTTTTCCCTCCGAATTCCTATTTCGTTCTAAAGCTTATCGACCTAAACCAGGAATTGATAAGAAAAGTTTTGCTAAATTATATGCTGATCTGTTAACCAAACTTTCTGACAAAAAACCATCCAAAATCGCACTATTACCATCCAAACGAGAAGATTTGTATACTAAATTCAAAAAAGTAATAGAATCTTCTTCTTGATGTGGAAATTTTCTGGAGAATGCTATGTAGCCTATGTTGATCCAATGATTTTCTTGAATTTACTTAATAGCTCCGAGGCATCTATGTGTTTAATCCGATCTAATTTCTGTTTTATTCTTTGCATATTTTCTACTGTTAGATCATCCTCATTTTTAAAATTACTGAGGTTTTTCTCAAGAAATTCCTGAAGTATTCCTTGTGCGTTCATGATTTCTCGTTTTTTCTTGCTGTGGAAGATAAGCCAAAATGAGATGGGACGTCCGCTTACTGCTAACCTATCATCTCGTGTTGTTAAAATCAACTTACCATCTTCATTTGTTCTCATAGCAGCTATAGAAAAAACAAAGGCAAGAGTATTGTACTCTCCAAGGTCTTCGTCAGGAATAGGTAATGGTCCCCATAATTGTCTATCAGCGATCGCGCTCCCTCCCAAGACGATCCACATACTGATTACAAGGTTAAATGCTACCGACTCATTCAATGGTGAATCATTAAAAATGACAGTAGGACCATTATCTGAAAATAATGCTACAATAAATCCATCGATTAATTCTTGGTTAACTTGATTTTTATCGCTCAATTAAATCGCCTAAACCCATCGAGGTTTTAGAAAGCTAAATAGCCTTTTAAAGGATTGAGGGGGAAGAAAAGCCTCAACTAATTTCTTTTCACCTTCAATAACACTAAATTGGGGATTATGAGTTGTTATAAACTCGACTTCATTTACTGCATAACGTGCATGAATTTCTTCCTTAAGACGCTCGTTAAAGCTTGGAAATTTGGCACCCCCACCCGATATAATCACTATTTTTAAGATTTTTTCAATATCATAGCCTGCTGCCAATTCCGTAGCCTGTATTGTTGCGTTCATAACCTGTTGAAGAGAATTATAATCTTGTAATTCATAATTTTCGGGTTCAAATATCAATGTAGGCACCCATTTCGCTCGTTCTGGAAGTTGATGTTCAATATCCCCTACTTTAACAGAAAACAACTGGGAATCTTGGTGTGTTGTTGAATCATGACATCGGAATATAGAACCACCTTCAAAAAGAAACCTTTCCAACGCTGCCACAAGATTAGGGAAAAGTTCTTCAAAATGGGCCTCATTAGCTTCCATATACCGTTTTTCGACTTTTTTTCCAGCTGCTTTTCCGTTATAAGTTGTTTGAGAAATTATTGCAGGTTTAAAAAAACGTATTGAACTTACAGGATTATTTGAGAAGTTCAAAGCTGTTGTGACTATGGATTCGCCACCAACATCAATAAGAAACCCAGGACAAGGTAATTTAGATTGTATTTTCGGAAAATGAGCATATGCACTAAGAATGTGTTGCTCTCTAACAACATAGAAACCAAACCCCAATTGCTTTAGAAGCCAGCGATGTATCTCATTAGTACGCTTTTGGTCACGTTTAAGGTCATGATGTGGCACAGCTATAAAAATTGCCCAATATCGTCGTTCAAAAGGAGCATCTAGACCCCATCCTTCCAATTTTTCACCTATTGCTAATTTTTCACTTACTTTCCGACACAGATACTCATAGACACTCCATATATACAAACTTTCAATAGGTTGAGTAAAACGGCTGAATTTTTTTAGGGAAGGTGCTTCAATGTTGAAATGAGTACGCAAAGTTCCAAGGAGTTGATCATACATTTCTTGCATCTGATTGGATTCAATCGGTGTATCTGATTTAGGTTGTAGTGAGTTATCAACAGGAGAAACAGCTGAATCATTCAGATTATCTTTAGAAGAGAAAGGAAGATCCATAAAAAAACGGAGTTGTAGTTTACTTTTTCTAATTCCTTTAGGTATAACAGAAGAAATTTCATTGGGAATAATGATATTATCATCCCAATGGTCTTGGTGCCACCCCTTGAGGTAATAGACAGCTACTTTGATGTAGGAGTCTCCAACATCGGTAGCTATTATTCCATGAAGATCTTCCGGATTCACGACGCTTCTCCGCTTTTTTGCTTAAGTTAAGAAAAAAGAACTAATTGGTCTCTTATTGTTATTAAAGTTGGTAGATATTTACCAACCCCTGATTATCTATATTGTTATCAACTAACTAAGTGGCCTAATGCGTTAAGGACTTCATCACGAAGACTATCTGCATTTTTACGGGTAAACATATCTCGAATGGTTCCTGTGTCATAACTATTCTTATCTTGGACGATGAATCTTAGTTTATACCTGTCCGATTGATCATTTAGTATAGTTAGATATACAACCCTTGTTGTACGGAAAATTTCTTGAACAGATCCATCAGCTAGTTTTTTACGTTCGATATGCAATACTTCTTTGCTTAAAACAGAATGTGACTCTTCTTTTGAAGCTCCTACAACCGGTTCTCTAAAAACCCACGCAACATTATCGATGTTTTCTTGTTTCCAGATATTACTTTCTGTCAATTTTTGTAACAATTTGTTAACTTCTTCTTCAACCAGCCTGAGTCCGTCCAATCTAGGTGGTTTTTTGGATTTTGTTTTCTTTTTAGCCATCTTTGATACAACTCTCCTATAATCCCATTAGAAATTCCATTTCTTCTTCAGCAGTTTCTCCGCTCATTCCTACTTCTCTTGAAGTTGTTCCAGTAGCTGTCGCAGGAGCAGGTGTTCCACTTACTGGTTGTCCCGCAGCTACTACTGCGAACTGCCCAGATGCTAATCTATTCTCAATTTGAGAAACGTTTTCCATCAATTTGCTAAGAGTTGTCGTTAAATCGTTCATTCTATCTCGAATTTGGCTAAGGATTCGGTCATGCTGATCCATACGTTGGCGTACATGTTTAGAAGCTCTATGTTCAACAATGATCCTTTTAACTTTTTCAGTGCGATTTTTACCTGGTAATTCGTCCACGTATTCCATGAGCGGTATCCCAATCAAAGCTGATAGTTGAGAAGGTGTTTTTCGTTCTCTTTCAGGAGGGCCCACACGTCTGCCACGAACTTCATTTTGTTGAGCCATAGTTTATACCACATTTTATTTAATATTCATGAAGAATCTGCCGACAAATGCCTTTTACCTAATTAATCTTTTCAAATACATCAAAGAATCTCTGCTTCCGTAAAACAGTGTTCAGAGTTAATCGCTGACCTACTACTACAGAATATTTAGGAACATCCGCTAAAACGACATTAATGTCCCGAATTCCCGAATATAATTTTCGTAATTCTTCTTCCATACGTGGAACAACATTATGATACTTAACGGTGCCCCCGACAAGAAGCACACATTTCAATAAGCTCTCCGCAGATGACCCTTGCACCTCTGCTTCTTCGATAATTTGATCACAAACCGTCTGTATACCGTTTAGATCGGGTAAATTATAGTTTTCAGGTTCAAATAACATTGTTGGTGTAGCACGCAACTTTTCAGGTACTTTAACTTCTTCTCGAAGTATTTTCATTGGAGGTGGATTCTTAAGAAAGTCATTCTTCGAGGTGTCATGACATTTGACACCACAAGCTCTACCTGACTTACCATACAAGTAATTTAGGAAAGGTGTAGTATTTCGTAGTTCTCCACCACGTTTGACAAGTTCTCTAGCATTCTCCACAAAAAAATCTTCGATTCGTTTACCTGCAAGAGTCTCTCGTCGCATAGAACCCGGTAAAGGAACCATTTGGGGTCTTCCAGAAATAACTTCCGTGACTAATCCAAATCCTTTCATATCCCCACCTCCCACATCGATTAAAATGCAGTCCATTTCGGGATTGGTTTGTTTGATTTTCGTTCCGTTAGCAATAACACTTAAAGTTGTTTGGTTACGAGCATAAAAATATCCGAAACCTAAATCCGTGATGATTTTTTTATGGAGATTGAGTAATTCTTCTTCTTTGACTTTTCTTTTGGGATCAAACTGTGTTATTGTCGAGAAAACACCCCAATTTCGTCTTTCAGGTTTGCTATCTAATCCAAATCCTACTTTATTCGCCATCTTAAATTCTTGAGTTAATTTCTGGCATATATGCATGTATGACGCATGTAAGTAGCTAGTATCCGTATGTGTAGCTCCATCCAAGACATCCATCGGAGTTCCGAACATCGTTAGCTTGCCCAACTCCAAAGGTGTGAATAATTTATGCTTTCCTTCAAATCGGAATATTTCAGGAACTTCTTGTCCCGTCGCTTGCATCTGTCTAACATCTTTGTCGGTTATTTTAGTGATTTCGTTCTTGAAAGTCAAGTTAGATTCCCATTGATTAGCTGCGCTACCCTCTAGATAATATACACTTGCTTTCACATCACTTGTACCTACATCACAAACAAGAATGCCGTGGATACCTTTCATTGACATTTTAGAAGAAACTCCTTCTGGATTAATGTGATAATTACTTTAGATCTATTATTAAGGTTTTTAACCTCATGTGTTGAAGTTTTCGTCTGATATGTTATAAACCTAACATTTAATGATTACTGTTTTTAGGTTTCATATCATCGATATCAATATGAAATTTATAACAAACCCAACTTAATCCCCTTTTGGAATATATTTCTTCAATTACAACTATTATTTGGAGTTGTTAACTTATAATTACCAATTTTGGTTCAAATATCCCTAATAATGCTGGATTCAAAAATTCTCTGCGTTTTCTTTATTTGAAAGGTATTCCAGGATTCTTAATGCTATATTTGCACAAAGAAGTAGAATCCAGATTCCAAGTAGAACAGTAAAGATCTGTAGGGCTAAATCTTCCTCAATAAAATCAACAAGAAAACCAACGATGAAAATATAGCTCAACCATTCTGGGAGCATATCAAAAAACCATAGGAGAACTCCTATTAGGAGAATACCTTCCCAATCAGAAGCAAATGAGATAAGAAAGCCAAGGAGTAAGTATGTTAGAATAATCAGAATTACATCAAGTGTATCAATGATAGAACGGAAAGATGATGACATTGTTTATCTCCTTCAGATAAATATGTTTCAACTCTTTAAGTTTCTTCCTTTTTTGTAAAATGGTGCAGGAAAATAGTCAAAAACATGCAAAAATATTGGTTTTTGTTCATATAAACTGTAAAAGCTATTCTCTTTTCCTTCCATAAAGATATCTAGAGAGATCCATAAGACGTAATTAGAAAAAAAAGAAAAGAAGAAACGATCTTTCCTGCACTAAATTATAAATTTGCCTGTTTTTCCTTCAGTGATTCCACCCATTTGTAAACAGGTTCTACAAGCTTTTTAATCCGATCTTTTTCAGGGTTCATGGGTGAAGGTTGCCAATCATCTGCAGGTTCAAACCACCAGTCCGATATTGTTCCTGTTCGCTCTTCTTTCGGTTTAAAAACGATTTTTAGTAGCATATTGAACTCTACATCCCAAGGATCAATCCTATGAAGCTCGTGAGCAACAGCAACTTTACAACCATCGACGACTCCATACACCAATACAATGGGGAGTCTTGTCAATGAAGACCTTCCTGACCAACCTGCGATAGTATAGGTATGAACATAGGCTTCATGTTTTAGTTCAACCCATTCACATTCTGCTAGATCACAATCGAGATTCCAACAAGAAATTCGTGGTGGAAAAAACTTATCACCACATTTAGGACATTTCGTTCCGTAAATTTTACCTTCTAGAAAGCCTAAGAAATGTTTACTGTTACTTCCGTGTCTTAAGGTATATAATTGA
The DNA here is from genome assembly GCA_016840025.1 of Candidatus Hodarchaeota archaeon. Next base: position 3,294 of record JAEOTF010000261.1, on the reverse strand, counting down.
TCGTAGTGTAGCTTATGGTTAATTTGTGTTCCATCTTCAGAAATCTCATGCCCTACAAACGCGAAACCAGTCTCAGCTACTCCTTCTGGGCGGTAATCAAATTTTTTGGTAAACTTCGGTTTTTTAATGTGCTCTGTCATCTCGATTCCTCCTAAGGTTTCTTAATAATGAAATTAGAAATGCTAGTTCCGGTCCCAGCATGACTGTTGATTAATCCCACTTCTGCATCAGGAACCTGACCCTTTTTACTTAGATGCTTCTTATTAATCATATCATTTAATTGATAGAAACACTCGGTAAGGCTCATAACGCCTGTTGCACCTACCGGATGCCCGTAACCCAGGAGTCCCCCACCTGGATTAATAGGTAATGAACCGTCGACTTCTCCGACTCCATCACGAATGAATTGAGCGACATTATCTTTATCACATAGATAAAGCGCTTTGTAGATCTGCGCTTCGGATGTTGAGAAAGCATCATGAATCTCCATTACATCAATTTGTTTTAGAGGATTATCTATCCCTGACATTTTATAAGCTGCATCAGCTGCGTTTCGACAAGCAGCAAATTCGGTCATTTCAGGATAACCAGCACCGTATCGTTCGGTCCAACCCGGGAAGTTTAGCCGATCACCGGCTCTAATCGTACAGCTTGAAAGTCCGATACCGTCTATCACTACATAATTATCAGGAGCCACTTTCTTAGCGTATTCTTCTGAGCATATAATCGCTGTAGCAACCCCACGAGTCATCAAGCAGCAATCGTATTTCTTGATTGGCCAACTGATCAGTCTTGAGTTCAACACATCATCTACGGTAAGATACTTATGCTCATTCCGATACCATTGGGCTTTTGGATTCTCCATAGCGTTATTTCGGTTTTTTGCAGCTATTCTAGCAACATCTTCTTCTGTAACATTATTGTCCTTCATCCACTTCCAGGCCATTGCGGCATAGAAAATAGGATAAATCCCACCAACCATCAATTCATATCGCATATCTGCAGCTATGGCTATAAATTCACTACCCTGGCTTTGAGAAACACTGTCCATCGTTTCCCAGCCAATAACAGGAACAACTTGATGGTGTCCCGATTTCACTGCTAACCACGCGGCATATAGCGCTGACCCACCAGTATTTCCGCCATTCTCCGCTCTAATATGAGGGACTCCAACTAGCCCTAGATGGTCATGAATGATCCATTCGGGAGCTAATTGATGACCAAAATGCACACTGAAGTGTGAGTAGACTACAAAGTCAATATCACGCATTGAAAAGTCAGGAACATCCTGACGAATTTCACGCAAAGTCATCACCGCTCCCTCTTCTATCGACTCGAATCCAGTTGGTCCATAATCAAATGGTGTAGTAGCGCCAGCTACCATACAGACCCTATTCCTCACGTCTCATCCTACCTATTTCTCATTTCAAATTTTTGTGTTTTTACGATATTAACTGTATAGAGATTTTATTTATGTTAATAAACACTCATGTGTATTCTTACACGAACATAATTATTTTAATTTCATCAGGATTATATAAGCAATAAGAATCAATGTGGAGATTAAACTATACAATCCAAAGAAATACAAAAAATTATTTTATAATTATCAAATTGAGAGGAAGAGATTAACTAAAGATATAGATAAGCTGGAGAATTAGGAAAAACTTTGTTTATCCACTCCCAATTTATCATAACAACTCAAAGCATTTAATAAAATTTAAGTACTGACACAGCTATATAACAAACACACTAATTAATAGAGAGGAAGACTTCATTTTGCCTTATTGCCCTAATTGTGGAAGCGAAGTGGAATTAGATAGCATCTATTGCGGGAGTTGTGGTACTAGACTTACATCAACTACAGCTCCTAAACATAAACCATCTATTAGAGAACCAACCCGATCTAGAGAACTTTATCCCCCCAAACCCACTCAACCACCTCCTTTCCTAGCTTCCCCTGAATATAAACCCCATCTACGATATACAGAAGCCCCCTGCTTGGAACGATGTTGCGCTTACTGTATTGATGACTGTATAACAAATATTCTCAGTTGTTTTTGCTATTGTCCAGGTATTTGGTATGGTACTGCAAAGGATAGTATTAGAGAAGGACAATCTTATGGAAAAGGCGCATTTGGACTGCGTGTAGTAGACTATGAAACCGGAATGCCTGCTACATGTGAACAATCATGTATTAGAAATTGCGTTTGTGGTTGCATTGATCCCTGTTGTTGTTACTTGATGGTTCTTGTTGATGAAGAAGGACGTCGAATTGGAGATCATATGGCAGGTACGATCGTTATCCTTGACCAATAAGCCTGAAAACCTTATTTATAGGTATATCTTTTAAATAACATAAAAAGGTGCACATATACTCCGTAGTAATAAAAATACGCTTAAAATATTCAAAAAATTTACCGAGGTATTCTGGAAAAGTTACAAATCTAGTTTTAGTTCCTTTGATAGATTTTTTAATACTTCCATTGCCTTTTCTGCCTTATTAACGGGTACAAATAGATGATCATGATAAAAAGCCGACACTACATTAACACTGATCTTTTCCTTTGCTAATTCCTTTGTAATTACAGCCAAAAAGCCAACAGCCTGCAAATCGGAGTGAACATTTAAAGTGATAAGACTCCATAACGTATCATACGGTATGGAAGAGTTATCTGCATCTTCTTTCTTGACGATTATAGTTATCCCTTCATTTTCCCTAAATAAGAGAAGAGGCTTTATTCTAAGCAATGACAAGTCTTTTTCTGATATTGTACTAAATATGTATTCACAATCAATAAGTTCTGGATTCATCGATCCTAATAAGACTTTTAAATCTGATATTCCAACCATTTTTACCCCATACCAAGCTTTCCGAAGTCTTTCTTACTCTTGCTCGCTTCTTATTTTTGCTAGTATTTTCTCGTTATTGCATTCACGGAATCACATTAAGGGATTGATATTTAAATAACATTTCTTTGCATTCTTTGCTGTCCTGGTATTCAAGGATTACACCATGAGATTTTAAGAAATCTTCCGCACCCGTGCTTGTTTCATTATCCGCAATAACTACTCGTGGGATTTGCAGGTAAACAATGGTTCCAGAACACATTAGACAGGGTGAAAGAGTCGTATAGAGCACAGATCTTTGATATTCTTCAAGTGATAATATTCCTGCATTCTCTATTGCGTCCATTTCGGCATGAAGAATAACACTTCCTTTTTGATGGCGTTGATTTCTTCCACGGCCAATTATTTTACCATCCAGTACTAATACTGATCCAATTGGCATGC
>JAEOTF010000030.1 GCA_016840025.1 Candidatus Hodarchaeota archaeon | reverse complement strand
AGAAGAGAATAGCATACGTTTAACCGTTTAAAATCCCAATATTCCGTTGATATAAATGAGCCAAAAAGTAGTATTGAAGGCATATCTAGAGTCAAATGATAATGGATATTCATGGACTATAACCAAAGTGGAATCCCTCGGTGGCACCGTAAGAAAATCAATGAAAGACTTTGTGGGACTTAAACTCATAACAATGCCAGAGTATTAGTCCTAGAATACAGAACTATCATACACAACCATTTATTACTCAAACTTTTAGTAAGAAGAAGGGACTCCATTTGAAAATTGCTCAAACCCTCAAAGAAACGGAGAAAAGCCTCAAATTAGGGATGGACATGACGATAAGGGAAGCCCTTCGAGTTATGATAGATAATAGAAGGTACGCTACCAGAGTCACTGACTGTGACGAAACAATCGCAGTTATCACTGTTGGAGAACTAAGGGAGGCCATGAGACAGGGCATAAATTCAAGCACAACCTTACAGCAGTTATTATTGGGAAAACTTTTCAAGGAAATATTCTTCAAACAGGATGGTAAAAAGTAGATATCCTAAAACATCCGAGTTCTCCCAGAGTGAACACTTGTACCCAGTGTGGAAGATGCTGCAGCTACCTTCGAGTAGGTGTTGAGACGGCTGGGTTAACCCTCTTCCCAGATGAAATTCATCTATTTCCAGGTGAAAAGATAAGCCTCATCTGGAAAAGGTGTCGATAACCCCCACAGCAATATTCACTTACCAGCACACTAAAAATATGTGTATTCACTTTAGGGATAATCTCTGCAAAATATTCGAGAACCGGCCAATAATGTGCAGGAGTTCCCCCATCAAAGTTGGTCCAATGGGTTTAACGTTTTCCCCCGGATGTAAGGTTGAACTCGAAACATTGAAGGACTCAAAGATTATGATAGAGAGGAGAGCCGAGGAAGTCAAAGCTGCAATTGAAATAGCTGAAAGACTATACAGGTTTCACATAAGTCTTAAAGAAAATGAGAAAAAGTGGCGTTATAACTTGGCTAAGGAAAAATGGGAGCAAAATAGACTATTCGGTGATCAAACATTTAGACTTAAAAACGAGGCATACTAGCCTGAATGAATATTGTGTAGCAAGGTTACATACACACACTGATATCAACAACTCTAAGTCAAGATTAAACAATGACAATAAAAGTTGATACTATTTCACATGACGCGCCAAGTGACAGTAACAGAATAGATAGCTCAGAGAATATCTTGAAAGATGTATGCAAACTGATCTCAATGAACGTGAAACTCATAAAGTTACTCGTTGATGGAAAGATAAAATTAAACGAGTACAAGAAAATTTCCAGCAAAAACGAGAAGACCCTCCAAGACACACTGAAATACAGAGAATTTACAAAAGAAAGAATATTGGAAGATGTCTCAAACAAAAAAATTGAACTTGAGGAAGCATATTCCTTAAAGGACATAATAGATGTTAGGAAAAAAATAGGAGACATTGATGAACAGGAATACAAACTCAAACTAAAAGCAGTTCTATGGGATATCAACAATTATAATGAGGAAATTAAAATTCTTGAAGTAGCTCTAGAAAAACTTGACAACATTAAAATACCCCTTAATTATGAGGTCCTGGATGACCTCGTAGAGCTATCAAGTCAAAACTATAAGAACATACAAAAAGCAGAGTTAACAAAAGAAGTCAAAAGTGGTCTCAAAAAACAAGTGAAACAACTATTCAACCTAGTTTCACCCTCCTAACACATAATTTTTTAAGAACTAACAACTATTACTGATTTAATCTTATTTTTGACTGATCCAACTAAAAACATCCACATATGATTATTTTTTTCTTAATCCTGGATTTGGTCAGTTTTCAAGTTTATTTGAATTGGATATTGGAGAATCTCTCCAGGGAATAAATGAATGTTTAAGATAGTATCGTATTTTCACATACAATGATGTTCGAATCAAAACATAATTAACTCTGGTTAACTCGATAGTCTAAATATAAAAACCAAGCATTTAATTTATATTAAATATAAACTCGATGAGAAGGGGTTGTATTGAACTTAAAAGATTAATACTTGTATGACTAAATTAATGGTCACCCAGACGGTACACAAAAGGTGAACAAGATGGAACAAGGAAACGTAATATACATCGGTAGAAAACCAGTTATGGCTTACTGTCTCGCAGTGATGACTGCCCTAAAGGGAGAAGAAACAGAGGTAGCTCTTATGGCCCGTGGACGCGCTATCAGCAAAGCTGTTGATGTGGCGGAGGTCGTAAGGAAACAGTTCATCTCTGACTTGGTTGTTAAAGACATCAGCATCGGCACCGAGCGACTTGAGACAGAAGAAGGCAACCCGAGAAACATCAGCAACATTACAATAATGCTGTCGAAAGGCTAAAACTCCTTTTTATTACCATTCATTATTTTTTTTATTCAACCATGTTTCAGGGATATTCCCAAAACTAAGCTAAAGATTTGCAATCATACATAATATTTTCACTTTTAAGATAGTAAATAAAAAAAATTGGAGGTATGAGAAGTTTTAACTCTATGGAGTTTATGGATTAACAGTTTTTAGTGCTTTTTCAATAATTTCCAGTCCTTTCAGTATTTGAGTTTCTTTCACAACTAGATGAGGGATTAGCCTTACAACATTTCTATTCCTTCCACATGTATTTATCAACACCCCATTTTTGAAAGCATAATTTACAACTTGTTTAGCTTTTTTTTCCGAAGGGATTTTTTTATATTTATCTTCTACTAACTCTATACTTTGCATAAATCCTAATCCTCTAACATCCCCAACATATTCATTGTTCTCTGCAAATTCTGAAAGCCTTTGATTAATTATTAAACCGAATTTCTCGGCTTTTTCTAAAAGATTTTCGTCTTCCATTACCTCCATTGTTGCTATTGCTGAAGCACAGCTTACAGCATTACCTGAAAAAGAGCCTTGGGTTCCTTGTTTAAGAAAATCGCTGTCATCTATTATGTCCCTTGATGTCGCTACAGCAGAAATTGGTAATCCACCTCCCATAGTTTTTCCAAGACAAACAATATCTGGGATAATACCCCAATTTTCTACTGCAAGAAATTTGCCCGTTTTTCCAAATCCAGAAAAAACCTCATCAACGATGAATAGAATTTCATACCTGTCGCATAAAGATCGTAATCCTTTCAAATACCCTTTAGGAGGTGTCAAGATTCCGTCAGCAGGTAGTCCCTCCAGTATTATACCGGCAATATCTTCATGTGAAAAACTTTGGAAGATTTCGTCGAAGAATTTTAAGCAGTCAAGGTCACAGTCTTCTTTTTCATGTCCTAGAGGACAACGATAACAGTAAGGCCATGGTGCGAATAAAATTTCTGAAATAAGAGGCTCAAGTCCGCCCTTATAGATAGGTTTCTTATCGCCCGCGAGACGAGAACAATCAGAAGTTCCTTCACCAAAATGGTGGCCATAGAAGCTTACTATCAATCTTTTTCCAGTAAAACTCCTAGCTAACCTGGTGCTCATATCTATGGTTTCGCTTCCAGTTGTTGCATACCCAATTTTGCCACTTTTTAGTGTTTTTCCTGGAAGCGTTTGTTTTAATTTTTCAGCACATTCTATAAAGGCAGGGGTTAATATTGGCGATACGCCAAGAAGTTTTTCGACTTGGTCTTTAATTGCTGAAACTACTTTTGGATGATTATGGCCAATGGCATTTGTATTGGATTTAAAATCTAAGAAGATATTTCCATCAATGTCTTCTATAATAGATCCGTATGTTTTTTTTGGTGCAAGTCTTCCAAGATAATTAAGAGTAAAAGATTCTCTTTTTCTACGCATTAATTCTAAAGTTTTCGGACCGGGAGGTACAGTAACTATTTTGGGTAATAATTTGCTATCGTCTTTCAACATATTTAATTTTTATCAAATACACGTTAAATAAATTTACATTATACTTGGGTTTCTTCTTCGAATTTCGATAACACCTCCAGTGCTTCCCCAATGGTATAAAGGCGAAGGCTGTTGAATGTAGCTCAGTCTTCTGGTTCGTCTATCATGAATATTCCACAGTATTTTATTTCAATATGTTTTCTGAACCAGAATGCATGGATGCAATAAACAAATAAGGACGTTACCTAAAGAGTTCTTATCGCGTGCGTATCGACCTGTAAGCATTCCGGGATCCTAGTTCGGCCTTGTGAAGTCTCTTCCTGGATATCTAGCGGCTCTGCCGAGTTCCTCCTCTATCCTGAACAGCTGATTGTACTGAGCAACCCTCTCGCTCCTACAGAGGGCACCTGTCTTTATCTGCCCGCAGTTCAGGGCCACGGCCATGTCTGCGAGCCAAGTGTCCTCAGTCTGCCCGGACCTCTCGGAAACCTGAACACCGTAGCCATGCCTATAGGCGTACTCGGCGGCGTCAAGGGCCTCTGTAAGGGTTCCTATCTGGTTCACCTTCCAGAGAAGCGCGTTAGCAGCCCCTATCTCAACGCCTCGCCTCAGGCGTTTTATGTTGGTCACAAAGAGGT
>JAEOTF010000260.1 GCA_016840025.1 Candidatus Hodarchaeota archaeon | reverse complement strand
TCAAAATTAGCCAAGTTGGAGTGATTTGCTAATAATTTGGTTAATGCGGGGGATTCTTGCTTTTTATTTTCCGAATCCATTTACTTTTTGACACTCCTATGCGTTATAATACTATTGGTGTGGCAATATATAAGGATAACACGCTGCTGTCCAAGTAAAGTATATGATATTTAGTCCTCGCTCGTTTTTTAATGGTTTTACCTGGTCAGTATAGGCATTTCGTACCCTAATCAACGGATATCCATTGGACACATACTCGAGTTGCTTCATGTTGGTGAGTTTGATCTAGCACTTTTGCAAAACATCATGGGGATTTGCAATATTTTTATGTAAAAGTCTAAACTTTGCATATTTCCTCCATAATGATTGATCGGTTTTTGATTAAAGAAACCGAATTTGGCGATTTCCTGTCTGCTGAAGTAGTTATGTGGAGGTGAAAAAACTCAAGTTTCGGAAGTTATAACAGGCTGGTCTTTTAATGACTGTTTATTTTTCTTCGTCTTATAGAAAATAAACAAAGGAACTACGATCATTAGAAAGCGTATAACCTCCAAAGCGGAAGATGAAAGATCGAGTTGTGCAGTATCTGAAGGAGATTCTGGTGAGTCATTGTTGGTCATTGGAGGTAGTATTGAAATTGCTACAGTCAAAGTAATACTAATAACTGATTCAGAAAACTCAGAAGACGGGCGAAACTTAAGCTTTAGAGCTAATGTATCTCCTTGAACTAAACTTGCTAATACTGAATGACTTGTAGAATAACCGGTGCTCTCAAAGGCAGAGTTCGGTGTCTCAATGATGACAGCAGTTGAAGATAAAGAGAGATCAGCAGGGTGAAGTTTAATATCAATACGAACGGAAACGTCTTCCATTATATGAGTATAGATCTCTGATTCAAATTGACGTTCTATTAACATAGATAAAGGAGAAACATACCAATTCCCTTGAGATATTCGTAAAGGAAGTTCAATGTTCTCCGAAGTGGAGGTAATAGATGGAGGAGTCAGAACTTCAAATTCTACTTTCTGAATTTGGAAATCTCCTTTTTTAGCATTAAAAAAAGCCCTACTATCAACAGTAATTTCTAATTGAATTGAATTTGAGAGAACAAAAATCGGAGTAGAGGAATTAATTCGAAGAGTAAGAGTAGTTCCCACCAAAAAAGTATGGGGGGAAGAAGCACTAGAAGTAGAATCCTTAAAAATCTCTGAAGTTGTTATTCCATTAAGAGTCATGTTAACAAATACACTGTTGACTGTATCTTCGGTAGCTTGACATTCAATATGAAGGAGAGAAATCTCTCGTTTTTGAGACAGTGAAAAATCTCGAGAAAACTCAACTGTACTCGTATTATCCAAAGAAAACGTAGTTATGATGTTTAAATTTACTTTTTCGTTAGTGATAGGAGTCATAGCCCCTCCCATGCCAATAGGTCCAACCATACCTAAAACTAGAGATATAACTAGTAAAATTGGTCCAATGACAACACCCAGGTGATTGATAGAATGCAATTTCTTTCATAATACCAACTGCTTACCCTATTTAAATTTCAGAAATACCTCTTTTTCCTCCATGTGAAAAATTCATTATGAAGAAGATGCATCACCTGATGGTCTGGGTCTGACATAGGGGGGGACACCCCCCCCCCATCAACTGTGAAATTGTGAAAAAAATTTTCAAAAATGACCATTTTTGGAAGCCGCCCCGGGACGCTGTCGACGTCCCATGTACAGTACCATCGGATAGTACCGTCGACGATAGAGATATCTCAACCGTCGACGACTGCGCATCCAAGTCACGGCTCAGCTCGGGCGCACCCGCACGATGAGTCGTGCTTGTAAAGGGGGGGTATGGGGGGGGACAATTATAAGGATGGAAGGGTGTCTCCCCTTTGAGTTGACTTAACCAAAATTACGAATTATTTTCAAAATTATATAATTAGTAATTAGTAAATTATTTTATATATGCCAGTATTCTAAAAATGGCGTGAAATAACATTCTCATACGTTTGATTATTATGAACCACGCTCAAGGGTTAAAATGTTTCTGAAAAGTCAAATCTCCTTTTAAAAATAAAAAATTCATTCAAGAGTACCTCAAACGTAATAAGATGTTAACTAAAGATTCTTATGATGAATTTATGGAATTAAAAAAGAAATAACTCTTTAAGCAGTATGATATCAAATCTTAAGTGGAAGTAATCATGGTAGGTTTAGGTTTCTTTCTCCAATAAACAATTAAACTTCCAGAAACTGCAACTACTATGAGGACTATCATGCCTACTGCAGGTTCTATGCTATTACCCTCATTTTTAGATGTTTGAGAAGGATTTGAGGATGGAACTGGAATAGGTTCTGAAACTGAAGATGAAATCTTTTGAATCGTCATTTCACCGAGTTCATAGATCGTTTCTGTACCATAGTAATCAGTAGCCACTAATTTAAGGGTGTAAATGCCTTCATTAAAGTCTACATTAGTATTCCAAACACCAAAATTGTTAATAAGAGGATAAGCAGCGGAATCAGCGTATAGTACCACACCATTTATTCCTGAAGCATCTGTTACGAGAGCTTCGAGTTCAAGTATAAAGGGATTACGAAATTCGGCTATCATTGCCGCATCAGGATAAACAGCTTCGAATTCTGGACCTTTAGCCGCGACATCAAAACTATAATTTTGAGTCAGTTGAACACCCATTTGGTCAGTGATAATAACCTCGATTATGTAAGTATCAGGTTGAGAAAAGGTGAGTTCACTGGTAACTATAGCATTTGAGTCTAAAATTAATGTCATATTTTGATTGCCCCAAAATACATCTACAGTGGCGTTGGCTAAGCTAATATCACCTTTAATTGTGAAATTTGTAGCTTCTCCATCGTATAAATTTTCGTTTTCAAAAAATATTTCAAAAACGGCCTGAGAAACGGATAGCATACCCAGATCTAAGGTAGCCTGTGTTCCAACATTATCTTCAGCTATAACGATCAAAGTATAGTCAGCTGCACTTAAGACCATGGAAATTTCCCATTGATCTTTGGAAGGAGTATATTGAAGAAGAAATTCTTCGTCATTTGCGTATAAGCATATATAATTTATACCTGAGCCATCTGTTCCATTCAATACGAGAGAAAAGGAGAAGGGTGCTGTTCCGTTGAGAGAACTCATTGAAGCAACAGATAACTCAGGCGCTATCGCCTCAACCATAATATTTCCATTGAGAATTTTTTGCTGACCAGCATAGTCCTCCACATAGATGGTAAATGGTACAGAACCAATACCTTTGGGGGTATAGCAGAAGGAGAAGCTGTTTTCTTCGCGCGCGCGTAGATAACTCATAATGTCACGAGAATTTTGTTCATCACCAAAAAGGGTAGAAAGTTGCCCATTTCTAGATGATATATTATTATCCTGAGTAATATCATATATTGTATGTTCTATTTCTATTTTAACAGAAGCAATACCTAAAGAATCTGTAGCAGTTATTTGAAATTCAACAGAAGAACCATCAGGAATTGAATCTGGGGTTACACTATAAATTACATTTGGAGCAGGATTAGCTATAATATGGAATTGTCCAACGTTAGTAAAAGTGCTTTCTATATCTAATTCATCAATAATAATTAGATCTACTGTCCAAATTCCAAGTTGATATTGTGTATCACACCAAATTGTCTTCTGAAAGAGATTATCTTGATAATCAAGAGGTATACTGATGTTATAGTTATCATTGTAAATAATAGCTGTGACAGAGCTGATAGAATCAGGATCCGTTGCATTTACCTTGAGTTCAACTATATCTCCTAAATCTAAGGTGGTAGGTGTAATATCGATTTTTTTGAGTTCTGAAGGATTGTCTAAGACCTCTAAAATGGCAGTTTGAGATGAACTACCGTAGTTATCATCACCATCATATTCTGCCCTTAAACCATAATATTTAGGAGGTAAAATAATTTCTATTTCACTGAAATATTGTCCGAAAGCGTTGGTAGTGGTAGTAGTCAATTCTTCCCATGTTTCTGTTGCAGTACCATTCCAATATAAAGTGATCAATGCATTGAAAATAGGTTCACTAGTAGAAGTTAATAAAGTACCCTCAAGTATAGCAGTCCCTAACCGAGTAATACTAACATCCTCTAAAGTTAATATAACGTTGTTTTCAGTAACAGTTAGGGAATGAGTCATCAATCGAGAGGTGACCTTGTTATTTTCTTCGATAGTAATCCGAACGGTGTAAGTCCCTGGACTACCATAATGAATCTGATTTTCTTCAGTCCATATGATCTCTATTTCAGCATAACCAGTCTCATCAGTCATTACAGTCCCCCAATGATCCCAATAGAAGCCAGTCAGAGAAGTATCAAAGCTAATTGGAGTATTTGCAATTGGGTTCCCTAAATAATTGCTCACATAAGCAGACCAAGAGGTAGTCTCACCATATTGGATCATATTGGAAGCAATTTCAGAATTCAATAATGGGATTCCTTTTGCTACGTTTAGAGTTGCAATATAGGTTGTCGCGTTCTGTGTTGCATTCCCAAGCCAATTAAGGCGGAGTTGATAATTGCCTTCACCAAAGTCTTCAATGGGGACCTCAAAGGTAGTAATTCCTTGTGAAATATCTGTAACTAGTTCTAATAAAATAATATCTTCATCAAGAATATCACAATAGAGTTGTCCTTCTGTGATTGGATTACCAGAGGTAGAAGTGATATAGACAGAAATAATTTCAATAGTTCCATAAGTGGTTTCGACTGGGTTTTGATCCAGTGAAATGATGGTTTCATATATCGTAATAGTTTCTTCAATGGTTGCTGAGATATTGGCTGTTGCCTTAATTTCTTGTGTACTAGGATCTTCTAAGGTCAATTCAAAGAGAATTGATCCAAGTTGGTCTATAGGACTAGGTTCGAAAATATAATTATAATCTCGGGAGATTACTGTCAGTTCTTCGAGTAAATGCTGAATTGAGCGATCGTCTTGATAGGAGTGCAATCGGAGTATTTTACCTGTAGGGTCGTCTCCGTTGATAGTAGCATCAATTTGAAGTATTCCATCTTCATAATCTATAATCGTTGTATTTCCAATCATTGAAATGGTAAAAACCTCGGGAGGAGGTGGAGTATCATTTTTTATCATGTTAATTACACAAGAACCGATAGATGCAGCGTGTCCTGAATCACTGGAGCCGGTATAACGGGATTCAATGCTATGGTTTCCTTTAACATACCAAGAAGGAATAGTGAAGCTCATAGATGCAACATAGGATTGTGCCATCTTAAATTCAATGTCATGTCGTTGAAGCACAATGTTTTCTGTGGTATCTACTAATATAATATATCCACCGTCAAAGAACGGGAAAAAACTGCCTAAGTATGTTACTACTACATTAAAATTAACTGTATCATCAGGATAAACGTCTACTATGTTTGGAGTAATAATAGTTTCTGTTTCCTGTGTTCCAGGAATAATTGGATTATTTACTGCTACTTGAGTGGTGTCTGAAGAAGTATTATAACCTTCACTTCCTTCATAAGTTGCAATAAAGGCACACCATCCTGTAGGCGTCCAAGTTTGAGTATACCATTCAATTATAGCTACACCATCTGAAATAGTGCCACTTGGTTCATAAATTGGATCCGTTGCCTCTCGTACGGTCACCTGACCATCAGGTACAGGAGTTCCGTTGGCTGTTACGTGAATTGTAAAAAAGACCGATTCACCTACAGATACGTCTGTCCGATCTGCAAATACTTCGGTTAGAGTGATTTGGCTTTCACTAGGTATCGCATATGCAGGGTTAGTAGTAATTCCAATATTAAATAGAACTAGGAAGAATAAGCTCATCCTAAGCCCAATGTTCATTTTTTTCATTCTTTTCAATGATGAACACCCTTATACCCATTCCACCGTCCTAGAGGTTTTATATATCAGAAATTTTATCCAAGTTTTTCTTATCTTTATATTCATTAGGAGGCTGGATTTAGTGTGAAAGTAAAATGACTTCCAGAAAACGGAATTTAGTCATGACAAAACGATTCTTGGAGGCATGATCTAGATGGCTGAATGTGTACAAACTCTTGAAAATCGACCTAAAACTGCCTCTGTTGATTCGTATGTCAGTGGATCTCCAGTTCCTTTGGTTTCTGTGCCACAAACTTATTTGCTCATTGAATGTCCTTGTGGTGAAGAACATAAGATTGACTTGAACAGTCTTTCTCAGACCACCAAACGAACCATGCAAGTAGAAAAACAATGTCAGTGTGCTAGACACTTTATTGTGCATACTGGGCATCCTGGCTATCGTAAAATCCTTATAGTATCAGAATTTGGCGATGAAGTAGGTGAGTAACCTGATTGAACTTATACTTGGTGCTATCTTCGCTCAGTTTGGAAAATGGTATCAGACAGCCTTTATGGGCGGATTAAACCAACTTCCTCAAGTATTATTATCTTTTCTCTTAAGTTACTTGGTAATTCAGCTGTTATTTTTCATTTTTCCTCCTCTAAAGAAGTTAATGTTGCTTTTAGGGGCTCCTTTTCGGTATATGCATGTCTGGCTTCATATTAATACGGCAAAACGAATAGAAATGAACAAATATAAGATCGAAAACCAAAAAACTCGCTCTTTGGGCTTTTGGGGAGAAAATAAAGGGAATGACATAATTCCCCTTCTTCAGCCCTACTTCTCTACAATAGACGCCTTAAAGATTGCTTCCGCTCCTTTTCTAGGAGCAATAACATTATTTGTTTTTTTAATTATGTCTAATCCTATTTTTGGAGGCTTAGGTCTATTTGGTCTTATTTTTCATATTTATTTGATATTTTGTTGCTTTGGACTTGCTGTTCCTTCTCTCAAAGACTATTCTTTTCTGATTCGTGGTAGTACTATTAGTCCCGGATCATTTCATCCAGGTTATGTGTTATGGACCTATTTTGTCTTTGCTATTAGCGGATACATTGCTCTTGAACGTACTTCTTCCGCTATAACTGGTCTTAAGGAAGGCGTGTTCTATGCCTTAGTTTATTTCTTTCTATTTCTAATTATTTCAAAAGTCGGGGAAAGTAATAATTCAGTAGAATAGAAAGAAAAAATTATTTTTTAAAAAATATTAATTGTAGCTAAATTTTATATTAAGCAGTAGCTTCAAGATATTTAGCAGGGACAAGCATGGAATAATCTCTACTGATCGCTTGATTCCAGTAAGTAATTGCTTCATCTTCATCTAAGAAAAATTTTTCATCATCAATTGCTTCATAATCACGATAAAGGGAAGCAGATATATATCGAAAAAAAGTCATGGTCTTAGTTTGGATTGCTTCCACTTTCTTGATATGATTAAACGTTTCATGGCTAATAATGGGTGTAATTATGATTCTGTAAGCTTCTTCGTTGTTTTCCATTTTGGATCAGTCCTCGCCCTTAGATTCCTGAATTTGAGAATATAGAGCTGCAATAATTCGTGCATACAATGCAGAACCCATTTGGTCATCAGTATAAGATGCAACTACATTATATTGAAAAATAGTCCGATTAATGGTATCAACGCAAGACATGAGTATCAATATATCCCTTTTCCTAGAGTTTATAAAGAAAAGAAATACGCCCTATTTTCTCGTTCTTTCAGATACTTATAAAGCATATGAAGATGAATTATTGAGGATTGAAATGTCAATAAGTGTTAGTCCCTCTACCCCTTCACTAACCCATTACGATAATACTGATAATACAACCGCACTTCTCTATTTAGTGGCTCTTTTCTATGAAAAAGGAGACATATCTGCTGCAACCAAACTTCTAAAAAGTTTTCATAAAGAAGATTAATTTTCTTTAATTTTTTTTGCTTATTTTTTTGAACTAACTAATTTTCTATTTTAAAATTAAAAATAAGAAGAAAATTAAAGAATAAGTCCAAACAAAATAGCTAATATCCTTCCACATACTAATCCTATGGAAGTTATCCAAGAAAATCGAGCAAGAGATTTTTTCATGCCTTTTTGACGGGAGAGAACGTCTGGAGTTCTTATGTGGCGTAAAAGAAGAAGCCCTCCAAGCAGTCCACAAGTGGCGTCGATTGGTAGGACCTGCAATATAATCCCCAAAACAAGAATGAAGTAAGTCGTAATAGTGTAGATTTGAAGATTAACTATTACTGCACGAATTCCAAATATTACAGGAAGAGATCTAACACCATTTTCTTTATCTCCCTCTACATCACGTAAATCGCCCATAGTTGTAGTAAGAAACATTAAAGACAGGAAAAAAGGTAAAAAAACTAAAAATAAGACTGTAATTTGATTAGTTATCGCACTATAAGCAATTAAAGGGACAAAGGACCATCCAAAAGCCACAAAAAGTGGTTTGATCATTGAGCCTTTTACTCGCCAACGGGAGTATATCACTCCACTAAATACTGGGCCAGCAAGCATAAGGCCTAAAGCAAGATAACGGCCCAAAATTAATAAAGGAACTGTACTAAAAAGTAATAAAATAGTAAGAAATATCTTACATTCCTTTACTGACAGTTCTCCTGTAACTAAAGGTCGTAAAGGTGCATTAATTCGATCTTCTTCGAGATCTGTAAGTTGATTATAACCATAAGAGAACGCGGCAATGCATGCAATAGAGAAAAGGGCAATAAATGCATAAATAAGTGAATTAAAAGCAATTCCTGCATAAAAAACTCCAACCAATCCATTGGTAAGGCCCATAATGACAACTGTTGGTCTAACAAGTTTTTTATATGAATGAAAGAGATTTCTTTGCGCCCGTGGATCAGCAACAGTCTCTTTTAGTGCATACATGTTCGGAGTTTCTCCACTCATCCCCACCTGTAGTTTCAGTTTTAAAGATCCAAAAAGAAAAGGATAACCACTCAAAAAAATAAAAGAATGGAGAGAAAATTAACCCTGTTTACATTGTTTTTTGATATAGTGAATAGCGGTTGAAAGTTTCTTTTTTAACCGGGGATCTTGAAGAGTTTGTAAGTTTCGAGTCTTTAGTACATTTTTACATGCAATTTCTACGATAGCATGTCCATAAATTTCGGGATCCTTGGGTACAAGTCTCTTATATTCTAAAAACTTACAAAGCCGACGACTAAGGGCCAAAATCTCCTTTTTTTGAGAAATATCGACCTTTTTGATATCAATTTCCGCAATTAAGCGAGTCATGTAAAATCGTACAACATTAAAGGATTCCAAGGATGCGTTTTTTTTGTAAAATTCTTTAAATGCACCAGAACTAACTGCTTTAAATTTTGAAGAGATGATTTTTTTCTTTTCAATTTTAACTCCTAATTGTTCATTTATCTCAAACACTGTTGCCCATGGAATGGATCTACATGAAACACGTAATAAAGCTTCAATATATCCAAGAATCCTGCATATAACCGATTCATCTGCCACAACCTTAGTGGGATCTGTATTGTTTAGCTCAGCAACAGCGTGATCAATTAATGGTTCAGGAAACCATTGAACTAAAAGTGATGCAAAATAGAAATTGCGCTTAATTGTTTTGGAATCTAATTCATTTTCCTTGGAAGTAATACTTTGGTGAATATGTTTAAGTTTCCGAAATTCTTTTCGATCATGTCTGGAAACAGCGCCTATTTGGCTTCCAAGTTTCCATCGTCGGGTTTTAAACGTACTAGAATCATATGATGGATCTTCAAAATGTAATGAAGAAGTTTCTGTCTCATCATCTACAATTTCTTGCTCATTAATGTCAAAATTAGCCAAGTTGGAGTGATTTGCTAATAATTTGGTTAATGCGGGGGATTCTTGCTTTTTATTTTCCGAATCCATTTACTTTTTGACACTCCTATGCGTTATAATACTATTGGTGTGGCAAT
>JAEOTF010000259.1 GCA_016840025.1 Candidatus Hodarchaeota archaeon | reverse complement strand
TGCAAATGTAAATAACAATCTGAAATAAATTTAGAATTATTTTGGTTTGTTGATTCTCTTATATTAATATGCTTTGATTATCAAAAGAAAGTCTAAGTTGTGAAAAATCGGGGAAAAAGCTTAAAATTGGTGTGAATAAAGAATCATGTTCAATGAGTTGAATCTTGATGAAAAGTAACGAAATTATTGAAAAACAAACAAAATACCTTATTCCAAGCAGTCCTGCAGGTCGACAGCCTTTAGTTATTGTAAAGGGTGAAGGATCGATTCTTGAAGATAATGAAGGAAAGAAGTATATTGATTGTCATGGTGGTTACTCAAGTGTAAACATTGGGCATTGTCATCCAAGTGTTGTAAAATGCGTTCGCGAGCAAGTTGGAAAAATCTGGCATGTTTCTTGGGACTATTACCTTGAATCAACATCTTTACTTGCGGAAAAACTTGCTAAAATTAGTCCTGGAAATTTGGAAAAAAGTCTTTTTTGCAGCTGTGGGGCTGAAGCTGTCGAAAACGCTGTTAAAATCGCAAAAAAATATGCTTTTAAAAAATTTGGTAGAAGCGGGGCCCAAATCGTTTCGCTGACCGGTTCTTTTCACGGAAGAACATCTTATGCAATGGCTCTTACTGGACAAAACAAGTATAAAACTGGATTAAGTAGTTATGTTCATCCTGGAGTAGTCATTGCACCCGCACCCTACTGCTATCGTTGTTTTTATGGCTTATCTTACCCTGAATGTGATCTTCAATGTGCTAAATACATGGAAAGTTTAATCAAATATGCGACAGTTGGTGACATTGCAGCTTTTATTTCAGAACCAATTTTAGGTGAGGGGGGAATTATTGTTCCTCCAGATGAGTATCTAGCTGAAGTCGTAAAAATATTTAGAGAAAAAGATGCTTTATATATTGCTGATGAAATACAAACTGGTTTTGGAAGAACTGGTAAACTTTTCGGTGTGGACTGGTTTGATGTGAAACCAGACATTATGACCCTTGCAAAGGGCATTGCAAGCGGTCTTCCAATCGCAGCTATGATAGCTACAGACGAGGTTGCTGATGTATTTGGACCAGTGGACCATTGTTCAACTTATGGTGGTAATGCAGTTACATGTTCGGCTGCATTGGAAAATATTAACGTTTTGCTTGAAAATAAATTAAGTGAAAAATCTCATAAACTTGGAGCTATTTTCATTGATGAATTGAAAAAGTTATCTGAAAAATATGCCTTAATTGGGGATCTTCGTGGAAAAGGTCTAATGATTGGTATGGAGCTAGTTAAGAACTCAAAGACAAAAACACCAGCAATTGAAGAGGCAAATAAGATTCGTGAATACATGGCAAAAAGAAACGTGCTTGTAAACGTGGGAGGCGTCTTTGGTAACGTTTTGAGAATACAACCACCATTTGCCATTACAACTGAACAAGTAAAAGTTGTACTTGACAATTTGAATTTATCATTTAAAGCAATCGGATAAAAAACAGGGCATTATTAGTAGTATTTGAGCGATTTAATTCATGAGAGTTGAACTATCGAGATTTATTTATCTTTTTTAGATTTTTCTTTGCGGTTTCGAATCCCTTTTCTATTTCTAAATACGATTCAGGCGATTTTTTTAACCATTGATTGGGAGGATAGACGGTTTTTTCGTATATGGGGGAGAAAGCTTCTGTTCGAATCTGTGCTAAAAAGTTGTATGGTGCATTATTCCTAGTTTCTCTGAGTCTATCAATATCAATTTCTGCTGTTACTATTGTTTCATTTGACGAATTGGTTTGGGCGAGAATCTTTCCTTGGAAATCTATAATTTGGGAATGTCCAAAGGAATATGAACGTGGATGATCGGTATTTAAAACCCATGCTGCGTTGGGAGCCACTATGTATGAAATATTCTCAAAAGCTCGAACCCTATTAACCATTGTCCACCATTCAAAGGGTGTTGATCCCCAAGGTTCCATAAAAACCGAAGGCATAAGCAAGACCTCAGCTCCCTTTAAAGCATAAGCCCTAGCAATTTCTGGAAAGTAACGATCCCAAGAAATCAAGCAAGCCAGCCTTCCTATAGGTGTAGTAATTGTTGGAAAGACTTCCTCTTCGTATTTATTTAGAATATCATGAGGACTAGTTGCAAGTGTTAGCATCATATTTGTTGTACTTAGTTTGCGATACCTAAGAGCGATCTTTCCTTTTGGATCAATTATAAAAGCTGTACTAAAAAAGTGCTTAGGCCACTCTTGATCTGTTTCTGTAACGTGCCCACAAATGTAAATATCATATTCTTTAGCTTTGTCGGCTAGTTTGTCTGTTTCCTCTCCAGGTATGGAAATTCCAATTTTCCTAAAATCATCTAAAGATTTGAAATGAGATCCTTGAAGAAACCACTCAGGAAAAGCAATTATTTTAATCGGCGCTCCCATACTAAATAAGGCATAATTAAATGTGTGATCAATCAAATCAAGATCTCTTTTTAGATTTGCTCTAATTGCTTTTTTAGGGGAGCCAGGTTTAGCAAATCTTATATCAGGTTGAATACAGACTGCTTTATACCGATTAACCATTTTAGTTTCCTCTTGATATATCAATTAGCATTCATGCTATAACTTTTCGCATCGAAAAGTTTTGAATTTTTAAATATGGGAGTATTCAAATATTTGAATAAAGGATTTTTTAATAAAAACGTTAATGTTTTATGATAATGTTTTAGTGGAATGAGGGAAAAATCTTGGTACAATGGGAAATTATTCCATCGAAATCGGCGTTGCTCGTAATAGATATGAATAATAACTTTCTTCAAAAGGGTATGCCTTTTGAAATCTCTTCTGCAAAAGATATTTTAGCAAATTTGAAAAAGTTGATAGGCAAATGTAGACGCTTAGGAATGCCAATAATCTATTTCACTCAAGCTTACCGGTTGGATGGTTCTAATGTGGGTCTTGCAGGGGCATTGTCTAATTTAGAATATCCCCCAAATGGCTGTGTGGCTGGTGAAGGGACGGTTGGGGCTAAAATCTTTGATGAGGTTAAACCTCGGAAGAACGATATTTTAATTAAAAAGTGTAGGTACAGCGGTTTTTATGCTACTGATTTGGATTCGATTCTTCGGCAACTTGATCGCGATACGTTATTGATCACAGGCGTTGTAACAGATTGCTGCGTTAGTACCACAGCCTTTGATGCATTCCAGAGAAATTTTAAGGTTATAATTATTAGTGATTGTACATCTGCCAGAAGCGAAGAAGCACATAACATAACATTGAAAACACTAGCAAGAGTAGTTGGTGAAGTTACTAATCATCTGGAAGTTATTGAACGCTTAGAGAAAAAATCTATTAGAACAAATTAGGATATCTGCGATCTGTTATTTCAGGAGCTCTCACAAATGTGGGATTCTTTTGGTGCTTTTTCCTTTAAGATTTTGAGTATTGCGTTGTACAATAGATTTATTACTGTTGTTTCCAGTTTTTCGGCTTTTCTTTCAATCTTATTGTAAAGTTGTTTGTTCAAAGTGAACTTAACAAAATTAGTGTTTTTATAGGTACATAGATCGATTGTGTCTTTAGGAGGCTCTGTTAAGTTTATGGAATTTGATGCATGGCGTGCAACAAAATTTTTCTTCTTTGATGAGATTGACCGAATGTTGTCTTTAAATTTTGCTGGCAAGTACTTAGCTACCCAGCGGTAGCTCATTCCCGTTGTTTCTGAAAGTCTATATGCAATTTTCCCAACAGCTATTCCTTCTCTTATGTAAATTTCTCCTAGTTTATTGAGGAGGTCCGTTTTCTCTGTGGAAGAAGCGTTTCTCCTAATGGTATTACAAGCAATCCTTGCTATGAGCAATTCCTTTTCGGTCTTGATATGATCTAGTTTCACCGATCTCCATTGCGAAGCAACTTTTGACCGGTGTTCTCCATCGATAATTCGTCCATAATGATCGAGCAATATTGGATAAAGTTGACCAATTCTTTCAGAGGATTTCTTTAGCTCTTTAATGTACACATTTTGTCACCATAAGAGTTATTTAATTATAGTATTATGCCAAGAAAAGCTTTTTGGTATTAGTCAAATGACAACATTTTCTGATGTAATTGGATAATGACCAAACATCATGTGCGGACTGAAAGAATTTGTGGATCCATCGGATTAAAAGGGGAGCATGAGCCCATGGAATAAGCGCGAGTTAGTCTTTAATATCTTGAAGATAAAATAATGATTGATTCAAATATGTCAATAATTGTTCGAGCGCTGAAGATTGATGCTAATTCCAAATCAATAACTTCGATTCAGGAACCAGTTGCCATAGAAGCTCCGGTGAATTTGTTCATTAACAACGATTATCTGATAACTCTTTTAGCAACACCTAATTTACAGAAGGAATTAGCGTTAGGTTGGTTGTTTGACGAGGGCGTTTTGCAGTCTCTTGATGAAATCAAAAACATATTTGTAAAGGGAGATAGTGTTTACATTTCCACAAATAAACCTATTAAGAAAGAAAAATTACAAGTTTTTGGAGTCTCAAGATTACTTACCACAGCCTGCGGTCTTTCTGTAAATAAATTTTTTAGAATAATCACCGAATCAGCCAAGGAATTGGTGAATTCAAACTATAAAATTGATGCGGTTGAAGTAGTTAGGTTAAGTCAAAAACTGGAAAGTGGTAGATTGTATCGAATGACGAGAGGTGTTCATGTTGCTGCACTCTTTGAAGAAGGAAGACTTGTTGCTCTTGCAGAGGATGTAGGACGTCATAATACAGTTGACAAAGTAATAGGAATTGGTCTTCAATCAAATGTTGATTTTTCCAATTCAGTTCTTATTAGTTCGGGTAGGCAGCCAGCTGATATGGTACTTAAAGCTGCAAGAATGGGTGTTCCAATAGTAGTATCCACATCTAGTCCAATTCGCTCAGGCATTATTGTAGCCGAGAATACCGGCGTAACGCTTGTTTGCTTTGTAAAGCAAAGACAAATGAAAATCTATGCTCATCCTCAGCGAATCTCATAAATAATACTCGTACTAGGTAGAAATTAAAAATTGAAATTGTAACGGAAATCTATTTCCGTTAGATAGTATTTTTCAATTACTATTCATGTCTTTGGGAAGTTTGTAGATTCCTTTTTTGATGAATTTATCTATTGGTTGTAATTGTAGTCTTTCTTCTGCAGTTTTTGGAGGTTTTTGTATGAATTTGTTCGCTGGGAATATTGGTTCCTCATATATTTTCCGAAATATTTCAGTTCTCAGGTAAGTTAAATGATTATTATCATATTCCATTCTGTGTTTTCTTAGCATCTCCAAACTTATTGTGGCACCTGCTACAGTTTCCCCAGGATAATCTGCATGACAAAGTAATCTTCCGTTAAAATCGACCACCATTGAATGACCCGGACAATAATATAGAGGAAACTGTTCTCTAACCGTTGCTCCTGGCCCTGAAGCTAGTGTATAGACTTTGTTAGTATATGCGATGGCTCTATTAGTGATTTCCCAAGAGTCACGTGCAAACGATTCTATAATCCCGCTTGGCCGAATTATTACTTCAGCTCCTTGAAGAGCAAGACCTCTCGCAATTTCTGGAAACTCTCCATCATAACACACCAAAATTCCAAGTTTTCCAATAACTGTATCTGCGACAGGGAAAAATGTTTTGAGATTATCTCCGTATTCTTTCACATACTCGTCATACATATCATGA
>JAEOTF010000258.1 GCA_016840025.1 Candidatus Hodarchaeota archaeon | reverse complement strand
TAACATTGAGAGAGCATCCTAATCCTGTGCATAATGAAATCTGTGGCCTCTCGTAGTGCATCAAGGTTATAAATGTCTTGTCTGTCATATTTAGTAAGCCATATAGGTTCTCCAACAATGAGGGTGACTTTTTTTCCAAAACTAGGCCAATTTGCACCGTAGGGCAAGACACCATCAGTTCCTACGATTCCTACTGGGATAATAGGGGATTCAGTTTCAAATGCAAATCGAGCTACTCCTACTTTCCCCTCTAATTCCTTTCTTCTATACCTAATGTGCCCTTCAGGAAAAATTCCTAATCCTTGCTTGTTAGAAAGGACTTCGATCCCTTTTTCAACAGCCTCAGTATTTCCACGCCGTTTCACAGGAATTACGCCAAAATAGTCCATCATTCGCCCCCAATAACGATTTTTCCATAAGGCGCTTCTTTTTCCGAGGAAATAAACGCGTGAGATGTTTGGAGGATTATAGGCAATTAATCCCATCAAAAAAGCGTCGATTATGCTTTGGTGGTTCCCCGCAAAGATGACTCCATCACGTAACTCATCTAAATTCTCCGTTATATGTTTTCTTCCCTCAACTTGCATCCTGTAGCCTAGATGCGCCCCAACCTGAAGAAACTTTCGAATTAACTCGTAGGTGAGATCCTTTGTCATGGCAACCCCTCATGTTCAGTAAGTATATAGTTACAAAGGAAATAGAATAGTTGTCATAAATATTTCACTGAGAATCTGTTAAACAATTAACATGCTAAATATCTCGGTGCGTTAGTTATTTACTAAATTTCAGGTCTCATTCACAATAGAATGAGTAAAAAATGAATAAAAAAGTCATAAGAAAAAAGAAAAGGAAAAGTGGACTTATATAGTTGCTGTAGTAATCCGACAATCCCTAATCTTTGTAGTAGGAATGAAAGTGGGCGTATCAACTTCCCACCACTGCACTTGCACCCGATCCTTAGCCATAGCTTCCGTGCTCTTTAACATTCGTAGCAGATTGTCACTAATTCGTACATTCTTGATTGGCTGACCTAATTCTCCGTTTTCTACTAAAAACATTGCATCTCGTGGAATGGTTGAAAATTCGGTACTTATTGCACTGGTGAAACGAGTATACCAGTTACATGTCACATATATTGTAGGCTTAGATCCTTCGAGGAGTTCATCAAAGGAGCGATCTCCGTTATTAAATTCCATATTAGTTGAATCGGGAATAAGCAGTTTTGATCCTATTCCGAAGTCAGATAGAGAACAATTTCCTGTGGATTCAGCACCAAACATTTTCGCTGAACTGGTATTATGAACGAAATTTACTAGCACTCCATTCTCAACAATTGGTGTTTTTTGATGGGGAGTTCCCTCAAAGTCATAAGATCCAGTCTCCAGTCCGTTAGGTATCAGCGGGTTATCAATAACATTGACAAATTCTGGAGCGATTTGTTCACCGAGTTTATCCTTAAATGGGCTTTGCCCCATTAGGATGACAATCGGATTAGCTCGTCCAACAAGACCACCAATTAAATTACCTGCAACCGCAGGTGATAAAATCAAGTCATAAGTCCCTGGTTTTCCCTGTACACAGTTGTCGTGAGCCTTTGAAAAACTTCCCGCTCTTTGCCCTGCTTTTGAGAATTCTTCGTCCACTTTCTCAAACATACACCCGCAGGTTAGCCCTTGGCCAGATGAGTCCAGTACTTCTTGAAAAGCTCTTACAGTCAAGTTAAAGAATGTTGAAGCGTGTTCTCCTTTTGGACCACCACTACTGATAAAAACCTCTGATCGTTCTCCGAAGAGTAAGGATCCTGCAACACGTTTCGCGCCAGCATTAACTGCCGCTTCTATCGCTACATTTACCAGTTCTGGGCTTTCATCTGTAAAATCTTCTATACGTTTATCATGAATTTGTTCTACTGTTGGGTATGGTTTAACAGAATCTTCCACTCCCATAAAAAGTGGGCTAGGTTCGATTTTCTGGGCAAATGTTATTGCTCTGTCAATTTCTTGTTTAACATATTCTTCTGACGTAGTGGGTGAAAAATCTGCTATAACTAGATGGTTTTTATTCACTGTTAAGGCAAATTCTAATCTATTAGAGCGCCATTGTTTATTAATATCAATTTTACCTTGAGAGAAGCGAATTTGCCCATCGTTACTTACCGATCCTCTCCCAATAATCATATCTGCCCCATTAGATAGAGCATGATCTATTGCTATCTCTAAGAATGATTTGATTGAGTCTATTTGATCTTTTGTCATCTTGTTCACACCTTAACCTAGTTTAATATCCCTCATGCGTATATATCCGCCTCCTGCGTACACTGGAATTCCTTGTCCAGGATCTGATTTGCCACAAATCCCAGGAAAATCGAAAACCAACTTATTTGAAACACCGTCTATTGCTGAAAACAAACCAATGGTGGTTGTTTCAATCGCAGGTCTACGAATCATCAGATCTGTAATTTCACCATTCTCAATCAAATAACACTCTTGTCCAACATATTTGGACTGATAACGGCGGTCATCTATGTTCCATTCGGTGAAAGACTTCATTAAAATACCCTTTTTGACATCTCCTACTAATTCCTCGAATGCAAAGTCTCCAGCTTCAAAGTAAGTATTAGCCATTCGAATAATGGGTTCCCGGTCGAAGTTCGTAGATCTAGCTGCCCCATTAGTACCCAAACCAAATTTAACGCCAAACTCACGATTTAATAATGGTTCATTAATGATCCCTTCCTTGATTAAGACTCGGTTCCGTGACTTTACGCCTTCATCGTCGTATTCGTAATAGCCGCCTGTTCCTGGAACTGTTGGATCATCACAAATTGTTACATGAGAAGAGCCAACTCTGGATTTCCCTAATTCAAGATCTCGCCAGAAACTTTCACCCGCTTGTGCACCTTCTCGTCCCTTAATTCGGTCCCCTTCACTAGGATGTCCACAATTCTCATGGGCGATTATGCCCGCAATTTCAGGACTAACCACAAAATCAATAACTGTCCCTCTATCTAAACTTTTTTCTGATTCCTGCGCTACCTTTGATAAAACAGCACATTCTTTTTCATATTCATCAATCCACGTTTTTGTTCCTTCCCATCCAGTCTTTCTTGTGTAATCGACCCATCGTTGTTCCGTATCTAACTTGCCTTGGCAAGTCATAATGATGTACATCCTAAGAAT
>JAEOTF010000257.1 GCA_016840025.1 Candidatus Hodarchaeota archaeon | reverse complement strand
CCCATCCCTCCCTTGATGCCTCCTCCAAGTCCTCTTCCAATGCCTAGAAGAATGTATAAACCTAAAAGTAGGTTAAAGTCTCTAATGAAGAGTAAGCTTAACATTTCTAGAGGGAATATTAAACTTGAAAGAAGTATGCATTTTTTTCTTCCAACTCTGTCAGAGAGAACTCCTCCGGGTATTTGAAAAATGGTCCCGATTAAGACAATAATTGTCTGTAAGGCGCCCCATTGCGTCATTGAAAAGTTTGCTGTTTGTATAGCATAAATAACAGTGAACGGGCGAATAAGTCCAATAGAGAAAAGGGAAAGAGAAGCTACAATAAGCATAAAAATTAAACTGCGCTTGGCTTTAAATAAATAAGAGAATGATTCTAGAACTTTTCGTTTCTTCTCAATTTTACTAATTTGTAAAGTCTCTTTAAGAAACTTAGCTCGAATAATTACAAATGTTGCAGACACTATTAGCATAATAATTAAGGCGGTTCTTATTCCAGAGGTCACTCCGAGTCTGTCTATAATTATCCCACTCACGAATGGCATTAAAATTTGAGGGATCATTGTAACTGTTCTATAGGCAGCAAAAGCAGCGCCTCTCTTTTCATAAGAAAGCGATTCAGCTAAAATAGCTTCTAATGCTGGAACATAAATATTCGCCATACTATGGACTATTAAGCCTGGAATAAGTTCAAGCCACGTTCTAGCTGATAACCACAAGATCATACTGATTGCTCTGAAAATTGTGCTTGCAACATACACTTTTTTTCTTCCAAGTCTATCAGCTAATATACCTCCAGGAAGTTGAAAAGCCAAATTTGAAATACTTTGAATCATAAACCATAAACCTACAATTTCTGTTGTAGCGCCTAATTCTAACAAATATAATGACCACCAACTTCCATAAAGAAAATAACATGCAAGCATTAACCCATTTGTAATTGAGACAACTATTAGATTTCTTGAAGAAAATAATTCTCTTATTATAGACGCCAAAACTCAAACATCTTCAAATATTTTTTTATACATTTCGAATAATACGTTCGAGTTTGGATTTAAATTTTAATCCTATGAGTTCTTAAAAAGAATTAACCAACTTAGAGTGGGTTAAATAAAATTTAAAAAAATGAACTAGAAAAAACGTATAGTTCGTGATTATGATAAATTTATTATGTAGATTGATTGATCGTTGCTGTGCCGTGGTGTTCCATTTTTTCCCATTTCATCGGGTAATTAAATATCTCTTCAAGTTGGCTTAGCATTCTTAGTATATCTAATATATACAGGTAGGAAAGTCTGTGAAGCAGAGTGTATAATACTAGATCTCGTTTTTCTTTAATATCCATAGATAAGGCATAGGCAGCAACAACTACTTCTAGTATAAGAAAAGCTAAAAACCAAAAGACATAGATGAAAGGGATTGTTTTGAAGAAATCAATCGCTATCCCAATCTGAGAGCTCCCGCCTGGAGGACCTTGACCTCGATTTGGTGATTGGGATGGTGCCCAGTCAGGGGGACCGCCTAAGACTCTGGGATGATAAATGGTGTAAGGGGATAGAGGGTTGAAACAGAACACTAGTAACCACATCATGGTGAAGAACATGAACCAAGGATAGATAATTCCGTTGAATAATTTCCAAGGCATTACAAAGGTACCAGTACGACCATATTTTTTGTTGAAGGTCATGTTTTTATGTTTAGAAAGAACTTGTAGGCTTCCTCTGTACCATCTGTATCGCTGTTTCGCAAGGCTGGTCATGGATTTTGGTGCTTCTGTATATCCAAAGGCTCGGGCTTCAAACACCGTTTTGTACCCTGCTTTTAAAATCCTAAAGGTAATGTCAGCATCTTCTGCAAAGGTGTCTCCTTCAAATAAACCGATCTCCTTAATAATGGATGCTCGAAATGCTCCGATTGGTCCTGGTACTACTGTGACGTTTTGGAAATTTGCTTCACTTCTTCTATGAAGATTAATTCCTACAATATACTCGAGGGCTTGAAGTTTTGTTAATATTCCTCTTCGATTCCCGACTTTTACATTTCCAGCCACTGCCCCAATTTTAGTATCTGTAAAATGTTTAATTAAGTGTTGGACGGCATCCCTGTTCAAAAGTGTATCAGCGTCAATGCAGATGATGTATTCTCCCTTCGCCCTTTTAATTCCCGTGTTTAGAGCGTCCCACTTTCCACCGTTGGGTTTTGTAACAACTTTTACATAATTTTTTTTAGTATACCGTTTTGCTACTTCCAAAGTTCTATCTGTAGATCCATCATCTACAACTATTATCTCCTTATTACCGTAGGAGAGATTGAGAAGAGACTCTATCGTTTTGCCGATAGCCTTGTCTTCATTATATGCTGGGACTATTACTGAAACTAATGATGTTTCATCCTTAAAATTGAAATTTGAATCTTGTTTTTCTTGTCTTTTATGAAGAAAAGCGCCACCAAGATTAATCACGTTTCTAATCGCAAACATTACTAAAGAAATGGAGAATAAATAAAAGGATATTTGATAAAGGACATCTGGGTAGAAAAGGCCTAGGCAGATTTGAACAACTATAAT
>JAEOTF010000012.1 GCA_016840025.1 Candidatus Hodarchaeota archaeon | reverse complement strand
TTCCATTAGCATTTCTTTTCGTAAGAGCGCGATTCCTGTTGCTCGATCTTCTTCCTTTGAAGGACTGGGTGGAGCACTTGGTACTACTGGACTCGGTGCGGGTGGAGTAGGCGTGGAAACAGGACTCGGTGCGGGTGGAGTAGGCGTGGAAACAGGAGTCGGTGCGGGTGGAGTAGGCGTGGAAACAGGAGTCGGTGTGGATGGAGTAGGTGTGGAAACAGGAGTCGGTGCAGGTGGAGTAGGCGTGGAAACAGGAGTCGGTGTGGATGGAGTAGGTGTGGAAACAGGAGCAGCTTCTTTTGCTGCGGATCCTAATGATGCAAAAACTTCATCAAAACTTGATTGATCGACCTTAAAAGCGGCGTCGAAGATATCTGTGAGTTTCTTCTTTTCAATATCACTTGTTACTAAAGGCGGACGACCTAGCTGAATGAGAAGGTCATTAGTGAGCTCAGAGCTAATTTGTCCTAAGTTTGTTCTCTCTTGCAGGCGACCAACAAAAAAGTCTGTTACTTCTTCCCAGAGTTCACTCAGTATGGTTGCTTCATCGTCAGCGACCTTTTTAAATTTTAATTCAAAGGTCAAAGGTTTATGTTTCTTTTTCTTTTTTCGGAACATGGCTGATCTTGAACCCCTTGCCTATCTGCTTCATCCCTTTTGGGAAAGAAGCTATGGATGATGAAATTGGGGAAGTGAATATGTCTTAATATCAGATGTATTAAGGTACTCTAAGCTTCTCTTAAGATTCTTACTTTTTTATCCAATAAAAATCTAAACTATATATATAACTCTTAGTCACTAGGGGGACGAGATACCAAAAAACATTAGTACATGTAACAACAAGTGTAAAATTTCCTTAATTTGTTGGGGTGTTCAACAAAAAAACTCTTTTGGGGATTATCTCGACCTAGATTACACTAGAAGTATAGTAAAAAGGGCGAATAATTTTAAGTTGAATTTACATATAGATATAACATTAGGATTTTTAATTACTTAGCTGATTTGAGATTTTATTTCTCTAAGTTCTTTTTCTAGTAGATCTATTCTCTCAATTAACTTTGCGACACTTTGCTCCTGTTTTAGAAGCTTATATTGCTTTATAATGTACCTAATTACTTCCGCATCCTTCTTAATAGCAGTTCTTTCTTTAGTTGCTAAAAATTCATCAAGTCTAGTTTGATTAATATCTTCTATTAATTTGTACTCAATCAGGTTGATAGTCAAAAGGTTGGATGTTGCGTAAATTTGCTCGTAACTTTTATTAAAAACTAAGGGCAATCTATTGATGGGGTTTACCCAATTGGATATGCAAAAAACTGTTGATTATGTATTTTCAGATAGTATATTCTTTCTGCAAAGCATCTTAACTTTCAATAGAGGATGAATCACGAAGAAAGTACATTTTCTATGTGTTTAACAATTTGAGTGGATCCAGCAAAGACAACGTAGGGGACTAATCGGGGTCCGCTCTTCGAACCAAACAATATCTGGTATAATAATTCATAAAAATCTCTAATTTTAATTTGGTACTGTTCTGTAATCTTTTTAATGCCTTTAATTAACTCTTGTTCATTTTTTGTGCTAGAGATTAACTCCACAAAAGCCTTGCAGATTTCTCGCTCATTATCAGTTAATTGTAACTTTGAATCCTGTGTTAAGGTGATAATTGTATCGGATGGCGCTAAGTCATTAATCCAATGCCGAAGAAAGTCCAATCTTTCGGTTATAATTTTTAGTTGTCCCTTAGTTAATTTAGAAGCTATTTTAGCATGTTTTTGAAGAAGAAGAATAGCTTCATCGGTAGTTTTAGCTAATTGAACAATAATTATTCCGAAATTAAAATCAACAGTTTGAGGCTGGATAGGGAGGATCTTTCCAATATGACTGAGCTCATAAAGTCGTTTTGCGTTGAAATATTTGTCCTTCTCCAATAGGGTAGGATTTCTTTTGGCTTCATAATATTTATTCACGGTGTCATCATAATCTCGATAAATTCGCTCTAAATCTGATTGAGGATCAAAATTAATAGCAGATTTGGGACGAGTACGGACAAGAATGTACTTCAAAATATTGCCTGGAGCATAGTGAGTCAGATCAGCAAAGGGAAATCCCTGTCCTTTTGAACTTGACATTTTAGCTCCCCCTATCAAAAAGAATTCATATCCTGCTCCTCGTTTGTAGACCCAACCCTTATCTGTTTTCTTGGCCGAGGATGGCAAAGGCGGTGGGAAATCAAAAACCTCTCTTGAAATCGCTATTGAGATGTCTCGTGATCCACCAGCTGAAAAGTGGTCCTTTCCAGCTGTTTCATAGACAACCCCTACAGTTGGCCATTTGGCTGCCCATTCAACTTTCCATGGGAATTTCCCATTTCCATTATATGGGCTGATTTCTCCTTCATAACCACATCCTTGAGCCCATGTAACCAAGTCTGGTTCGCAGCAATATTTTACCCTTTCATCTTCGGGATGCCATTCATATGCCCGAGTCGTACCTATGTTACCACATTGTTCACATATAGGGTTAAATGGTAGCTTTGTTTGCATTGTTGTTGTTTCATAAAAGCGAGTATAAATTTCTTGAATTTGTTGAGTATGTTCTAAGGCTAATTTTATTGTTGTGTTAAAATCGCCGCGAATATATCGCTCTCCTGTGCTCTCAATTTCTGCTTCAATACCGTATTCCGCGAATTTTGAGGTTGCGTCATGGAAATAATATTCGGCAAATGATTTGAAGCCTTTTTCGGGAGAAGGGACATTACGAAATGGTTTCCCCATAAATGACTTCCAATAATCCTGGTCTTCTAAATGACTTGGGATGCTATCCATAGGATCCATATCATCCGATGAGAGTATAAATCGAGCTTTTAACCCACGATCACGAAGAGCTTTCGCAACTGTGTCATGAATTACCCATCCACGACCAGAGCCAATATGTATCCGACCAGAAGGTGATTTTTCATCATAACAAATGTATCCTCTCTCTTCAACGATCTTTTGTAGGATTTTTTTCTTTTGAACTCTAAATTCCACTTGTTGAGCAATTCGATCAGCCCAAAAAAGCCGCTTATCTTTCATATTTTTATCCTCTAAGCTCACTTAAGGGCTTTTGAGTATTGTTACTAAATATGTATTCAAAGTTCCAAATTTTCCCAATAAATCCATTAAAAACGTATTATCTTATCCAAATCAAGTTTTTGGAGGACTTCCAACATCGGCATGCCCACTGGATTGATCTGTAAATCTTCATAATATTCTGCTCGTGCATCAAAGAACTGTTTTCTTTGGACTGTTCCAGCATTTTCTTTGGAAAAAAAGATTTTAGGAAGTCTTTCGTCGTTGGAGTCAAATCCCTGTTTAGAATTAAAAAGACGCTCTAGTAATACCGTCCTTTCTCCAATCCTTAAGACTTGCTCTTTTGGAAGAGGGATAACTTCATCAGGGAAAAGTATTGTTAACATTCGTTTTAATGTAATTTTTGCAGCTATTTTCCAGCCGCTAGTAAGTTTAGCTTTAATAGCTGATAAAATAGTGAGAGGTTCTATTCCAAAGCACTCAAAACCTATCCACACTTTGTGCCACCAAGAAATCCATGATGCAGTCTTATTCCAATGATTCCACTTATTATGAAAGATATTACTTTCTAACATTAGTGTGGCGAAAGTGGCGGGAGAATTCATCATTGGTCCTGATACAAGGGAGAGCGCAAGAAATGGTGTCCTGCTGAAATGGATTGGAGGAAGAGAAACGCCGCGTATAGTGAGAGGATTTTCAGCACGAAGTGTCATAATCTGTTCAGACCCAAGAGCTAATTCACTTCCAAACTTGGAATTATCTCCAATCATAGAAATAAATTTAAGGCCATAACCATTTCCAAATTTGATTTTAGGATGAGGAGAAGCTTTTTGAATTTCGTTTAATCGTGCAATCGAAGCAAGAATTGATCCTACAGAAACTGGGTCTAGACCAGTGCTCCAACATTGCTTCAGAGCATCTTTTATCATATAAGTTTGAGTTATATCCAAGAATGGTCCAATGCTAAGACACCCCATATACCAATCCAATTTTGCCTGAATTGTAGGATAAACTGCAAAATCAGTTAATAAATCTTGAATTGTGCTTTTAGAGTTATGATATATTCTCATATGCCCATGTGTCGAAAGAAAAGTGCTTAGTTCCTTCTTAATAAAATTTTCAACATCCGAGGCTTGTTTATCTTCTTTCTTTTTCATTTCATTTTTTATAACAATTCCTTTCAAGAATTTAGAAGCCATTACAGCCCCAAAGCCCATCTTTCCAACAATTCCTGCTTCATGAAATGCTGGTGCGAAACGAACACCTTTTTCAGCGGCAGGACCAATTAATAAGCTACTACAGGAACCGAATTTTTTCTCTAATGCAGATTCAGTTTCTTCAATACTCTTTCCTTTGAGTTCAGGCATTGAAATAAGTCTTACTTCATCCTTATCGATGAAAAGTATTGATATTTCTTTAGATTTTCCCGATATTGACAACAAATTGAGATTGAAAATTCGTAAGGAAGATCCTAAAGACCCTTGGATCAATCCAACGTCAAGAATGCGATTCATTGGTGAAACTGCAATCCCCCACGCTAAGCCATATCTTCCTACAGCAATTACTAACGGTAATTTTGATCTGGTGAATTCATTAGAAAAATCGCTGATTGAATGCTGGAAAGTCCAATAAATCCCCATACCCCTCCCTTCGCCCATCAAATTGATGACTTCAGCGGGAATAGTATTTTGAGTCTTATATTCATCCGTAAGATCGAATTCAAGAATAGATGGTACTCTAGTCATTGTAATCTGATCCAGGTAAAATGATTGATGAATCTTTTTTAAGAAAAGATAAGAATTCTCTTAATAAGAAATTGTTGCCAAAGATGACCAGATAAAATGAGGATGGCTCCATGGTCGACCTAAACTCACAAGAACAAGAGGATGAACTTCAATCTATTAAAGAGGAGTTAACTCAAGTTCAAAATGAACTTCAATCTACCAAAAAGGAACTAGTTCAAGTTAAATCAGAAAAAGAAGATTTAACACAAGTTTTAACACAAGTACAAGCAGAATTATCCGACTCCAAAAACACCATTAGCAATCAAACCAACACGATTCAAAATCTGGAAAATGAGAAGCAGGAACTGTTAAACAATATTCAGACTCTTAACTCGCAGGTTACTAAACTTCAGAATGAGAAACGAACAATTGAAATCAATTTCGAAGAATTAAAAACGCAATTAACCAATACTCAGAGTGAATTAACTCAAACGAATCAACGTGTTACAGAACTAGAGAAACAAGTTGATTCTCAGAATAGCCAGATTTCTAAATTGATGGAAGAAAATAAAAGCCTACAAATAGATATCAAGAACTTTTCAACCACTGTTAAGGCCTTTGTTCAAACTTCAAAAGAGATGCTCATGGCTGGGGTTTTAGAGAATTTTCCAGATATGCGCGAACTAGTTCTCTTGGCCGCTCCAGAGTGTCATATCTTGGATATCGTTCGTAAAGAGGGGATAATTGAATTAAAATATGTACAGGAGCAATTAAAAGAACCACATGAAACAATTGCACAATTAGTAGCGGAATTGACCTCAGAGGGATTAGTCCAAAGTGCAGGTGATTATATTCTTCATTTTCAGTTTAAGCTTGATGATATAAACCTTCAGAAAATGACTCCAACAGCCCTTTTTGATTATTCTATGCTTCGAGTAGCCCAGGCAGGTGGAGAGGTTGAAAAAACTCAGGAAATCTTACTCGAACTTCAAGAGACATTATCTAAACGCTTTCAAAATCCGATAATCTATGAACTTCTCATGTATGCAAGTGCAGGTGACCTAAATAATATTAGTAAAGTAATTGCTGATCTAAAAAATTGGCGTCAGCGTATCTCTGAGCTTAAAACCTCATAAAGAGTGCAAAAGTTAAGATTAAAAGTCAAGGTGATAAAAATCTCCACTATGAAAAGTAAATACATTCTAAAAATTTTACTTGTCGGAGAAGCAGCTGTAGGCAAGACTTCACTTGTGAATAGATTCATTAGTGATCATTTCTCTACGAACTACCTCATGACGGTTGGCATGGAACCGTACACGAAGCATATAGAGCTCGACAATGTTGGAAGGATAACACTTTCATTATGGGATATCGCAGGACAGGAACGTTTTCAAATTTATAGAAATGTTTTCTATAAAGGCGCGCATGGTGTTCTTCTTGTCTTTGATTTGACTCGCCCTGCCTCTCTTAATAAGTTGACAAAAAACTGGATCCCTGATGTCCATAAAATGACAAGCTCAGATATTTCTGCGCTTTTGATAGGAAATAAGGCCGATCTTGAGGATAAAATTATGGTTGATACACATGAAATAGACCCTGTCAGAAAAGTTGCTAATGTCTCGAATTATATTGAAACTTCTGCTAAAACTGGAGAAAATGTATCTGAAGCTTTTAATGAACTTGCCAAATATATTGTATCCAAATTGAGTAAGGAATAAGCATTGTTAACAAGTAAGTTACTCAAAACCCTAGAAACGATAAACCCACAAATTAAAAAACAGTTGGTCTTTTATTATCCGTAAACTTTCTCTTCGTCCCATTTTAAGTGTTTCAGCGGTCCTAATTCTCATTCCGCCCGTTTCGACTCATAATAAGACCAAGTTGAAAGAATAAATTGAGATTATATTTACTGTTAGCGTTTAACTCGTCCAAAAGTGAATAATCCAATGCATTAAGCCGAAACATCCACTAAAACTAACTAACAAGTGTAAAATCTTTTTTTTAGCTTTTAAAACATATTTTAGCCGAGTAATCTGCGAAAAATTAATCTCAGCAAGTTTCTCCCGTGGTCAGTGATGAAAACAATTAATAATAATTCTAATTACCTAATATTATTGAGTATATTGAGACTCCTTTCAGCGAAATAATGTAGGAGAAGGTTTATTTTTTACTTTATCATTCAAACAAAGTTCCAAAACATGATTGCGAGTGAAAATAAATGACATCAGAATGGGAAATTTCAGATCGCTTAGATGAACCATATCGGCTCCGACGATCATCACAATTTGCACTCTACTTCTTGCTATTATTGGCGTGGGGTTTTGCTTTAATCCAGTACAATCAGTTTTTTTTAATAGATGAGGGAAAAGATCCAGATTTTACTCTCACCCTATTAGCCTTTCTCTTTGTTGCAACATTGACTTGGCCCGTAATAATCAAAGAGAGTAGTCCGCTATTTAGGAGTATTTCTAATGGTCTATTCCTTGGTACTCTCCTTCCTGCCATTGTATATATTATTGATGAATTACTTGTTGATGACCCGAATATGGCTAGTGTAGGTCTGACACTCGCTAGTATTGAAATCCTAGGTGTGCAAATATACCAGTTTACTAATAGAGCCGCGATGACACTCGAAGATCTGCCTGGAAAGATCCTTTATGCTGCCTTGGCGATTCTCTATTGGGCT
The DNA here is from genome assembly GCA_016840025.1 of Candidatus Hodarchaeota archaeon. Next base: position 3,723 of record JAEOTF010000012.1, on the reverse strand, counting down.
GCAATGGCACTTTTTCTAGCTCCCTTTGATGATCTGATTATTTTGTTCTTTGGATCAATCATTATTACAATGGTATTCGTTTATGCCATTCTCCCTGAGGGAATAGACTAGTCAAATCTTTCCCCTACCGTTTTACCTCCCTTTTTCTTTTTTATGCCCTATTAGTGAACCCAATGGGGCAAATTCGGAGTGATGAAGCCAGTAGATGTGAATTATATCCTTAAACTTTTTCTAAACAATAGATCACCACATCCTTTTGTCACCTAGCTTGTGCCAAATTACAATAACAAGTAATGTATTAAGCTTAAGAATAACAAAGGCAGTTCTCAACTAGAACGTGCTAAATGATCATGATTCTTCTTATTTTATAAAAGATGTTCATAAAGTCAAGATTTTTGCCTAATTTTTAATCCTTTAAATTCAAAAACAGTTAGGTTCCAACTTATTCTTATCATGGCTGCTCTTCCTTTCTTTCCATATGCCACACCTTATGCTGAACAAGCTCAATTCATTACTGACGTACAGCAAGCCTACAAAGAAGGGAAAAAAATTTTTTTCCTCGAGGCTCCAACAGGTTTTGGTAAGACTGCTGCTATTTTAGCTGCACTGCTCCCATTAAATCAAAAAATATTTTATTTCACGAGGACTCATGCTCAAATGCAACAGGTAATCGACGAAGTTCACAAAATTAATCAAATTCATCAAAAAAATCGAAGAGGACGTGCAATTACTGCTGTTATTCGGGGGTCTCGTAATAGGTTATGCTTGTCTCCTAGAATACGTGATATGAACTCTTCAGAAGCAATTGAGGCGTGTTTTAGTAACGTATGGACTGAAAAAAACTCACTTTCGGATTTTTTACCCTCTCAAGGGCATAATATAAGCAACAATTTACAAAAACAGAAAAGACAATTGTTTTGCCATTTAAAGAGCAGGTTAGTAAAAATTCCTAGAAAAATCCCTCCTGGAATGCCCCGATGCTTAGGAATAGGCGATTTAATACGAATTGGGGAAAGATATAATATTTGTCCGTATTATCTTTCAAAGTTATTAAGTGAAGAGCAGGACGTTTCAATTGGGAGTTATGAATATCTATTTTTGGATGATTCATATGCTAACTCGATAGTTCTATTCGATGAAGGGCATAATTTTGAACCGTTTTCCACGCGTGCCTTTTCACGCACTCTAAGTCGGAGAATAATAAATGCAGCGATCACTGAAACCCAGTTGAGCGATCATGGCTCTGCCTATGTTATTGAAGGCGTTATTAACCAGATAAAAATGGCAATGGATCGATTTATTCTAAAAGATGAGCCACTCATCCTTTCTAGAAACCAGTTCTTCGATTTTCTTTCTAAAACAGGACTTGATCAATATTTTAGAAATTCCATTCTTAGTATTCTGGAAGATATTATAGCTTTTCATAAAGACTTAATGACGTCAAAAATCAAATCAACTACTTTAGAGCAGCTTTTTTGCTATAGGATCTATGCATTTTTTCAATCAATCACTGGTAGTTCTCCTTCCGATTTTGTAGCGATAATAGATGGTTCAAAGGGTAAAGAGCGAATTCGTTGGTTATGTCTCAATCCTGCATTGGGACTCAATCTAATACGTGCGAATACTCCACAATCTATAGTAATGATGAGTGGGACATTAGCGCCCTTGGAAGGATTGCGAAAAAGGTTAGAGATACAAGTAGAGGACGCTTTTCAAAAAGCTTACTCAAGTATCATCTCACGTAAAAATATCCTTATCCTCGGTGTTTCACATGGCCCACGTAAAATCGGTTTAACGACTAAGTATGAAGCGCGCAATAACCGTAATGTCCTTGAAGAGTTCGGTTTAGCTGTTAAAGGGCTTTCTAAGGTTATTCCCAATGGATGTTTGGTTTTTTTTCCATCTTATGGAGTTATGCAAAAATTTCTAGAGTATTGGGAAAAGGCTAATATAATTTCTGAGATTAAAAAAGAAAGTAAAGTCTTTGTAGAAGCTCGAGGAGAGATTACTTCGACACTTCAAAGATATCGGGACGCTGCTCAGCGTGACAGTGCTATTCTATTTGCAGTGTGTCGTGGAAAGCTTGCAGAAGGCGCAGATTTTAAAGATAACATGGGAAGGGCAGTAATAATGATAGGAATACCTTATCCTGACGTTAAAGATCCTAAAGTTAGAGCACAGCGAACCTTTTGGGATAAAATGGGGAAGGGGGTTGGTAAACAATGGTACGTCGATTCCGCACTTCGGGAGGTAAATCAGACATTAGGTAGAGTTTGGCGTCACCGAGACGATTTCGCAGTTGGTGTCCTCCTCGATTACCGCTATAAATGGACTCAAAACAGAGTTGGTCTTTCTAACTGGCTTAAAGAGCGATTCGTTAGCCTTCCAAGTAAAATTCAATGGGATGAGGTCTTGAAACTTATTATGAATTTTTTTCATGAAAAAGATTGAAAAAATATACTAAAACATGAATATGGTAAACTTTATGGAAAAGAAGATATAAAAGGATATTGGTGCGCAGAATGAGTTCTAAACGGGATATACGGTATTGGACAGGTGTTTTAAACACTATTAAGCTCATTAATAGATTCGTTGCTTGGAAAAGCAAAAACCCTTATGAAAAACAATCACTTGAAGACCTTTTAATAATGATGAAACTGAAAGCAGAGCAGAAGATTGGCGTGGAAGAAGATTTAGCTGATGAGCTGGGAGTAAGTTATTTAAGTGAACCTAGAGCCAAAAAACCTGTTTCAGAATCTACTTTCTCCTTAGATCCTTCTGTTCCTGAACCTGCTGCGCCTACCACTGTTTTTCCCCCAGAACCAGCTGTTTCGGAACCTGTTACACCCGAGCCTACTATTGCGGAGTCTGTTTTTCCCCCAGAACCAGCTGTTTCGGAACCTGTTACACCCGAGCCTACTATTGCGGAGTCCGCTTTTCCCCCAGAACCTACTACTCCAGAACCCACCCTACCCCCTGAACATGTTACCCATGAGTTCACTGTTCCTGAACCCACTGTTCCTTCTTCTGATTTTTCTTTCCCTGCCCCCTCTCTTGAGGTTTCTTCCCCCACTCCACCAACACCTCCTCAATCTACTCCCGCTCCTGAATCAACGCCCGAACAGGAGTTGTCCCCTGAACTTTTGAATGCTTTAAGAGATGAAGAGCCCCCTTCCCCTCCTACTCCTTCTCCACCTTCTGCAGAAAAGGAAGAAGATGAAGATTTATTAAGTTCTTCTCTCAGAGCTGCACTTAAAATGCTTCGAGGCGACGAAGAAGATTGATTTGTAAAAGGTGAATCAAATGACTCAAAAACCTAAATATATAAAGCACCTAACTTGGGCTGATGGTACCTTCAAAGAAACGCCTTCCGCAGATGATGATAAGATCACTTTGACAATAGATGAAAACTCACAAACCATTATTCTTGCGTATCCTCCAAATACAGGTCTTGTCACTCGAAGAACAGTAGATCGGAGAGTAAATTCAATAGTAAAATCAGGTTTTGAATTTCCTGATCTACTTGTACGACTAGGAGCTGGTTTTGAAGTTGTAAAGAAAGCAGAGGATGAAATTCTTTCTGAAGCTCTTCTAATTGCAGGTCACAAATACGGAGGAAGTGATTCGGTAAGACCCGAGGGTACGGTCCAACTAGTTACGGAAGAAGAGGTAGCAAGTCCAAGCCCTGAAATAGAAACTTCGGCATCTGTTCCGATTCAACCT
>JAEOTF010000256.1 GCA_016840025.1 Candidatus Hodarchaeota archaeon | reverse complement strand
TTTTCTTTGCCTCGGAATGTCATTTCAGCGTTTATCATAGAAGCAAGGATTCCAGTAAAGACTAATGGATAAATAAGTACTATTTCTTGAATAGGAAATTCAGCTGTGGTCATAATAAACATAATAACAGTATATAAGCCCAAAATGTAAAATACTTTTGAAATGTTTTCAAATCGACGGAAAAAATCTTTAAAATTAGTAATTAAAAGAACTCCAACTGATCCTTTCCCACTAATTCTTTTAATTGTATTATAAGTGATACAATCCTGCTTAACATTTGTACTAGTAAAGGTACTAGGTTCTAAACTATAAATATAGTTAGTTATTTTCATCCCTATGTATAAACTCCCAATAAAGAAAATTAATAGGCTTCCTAATCCTATTAAGGCTTCCAACCATACAATACCAATATTTCCTGGATTTTTCGCAAATTTAACAATTACTTTTGCTCCCCAAGAACTTGGAAGAAATCCAAGAGTAAATTCAACTGTACCGCTCTTATTTAAAATCAACTCATATGTTTTCGGACTCATAAGAAAATAGAGTAAAGCAATCGCTGGTAATACCACTAAGGTAGCTAGAGCTTTCCCGATATCTTTCCCACTGGCAAATTTTTCTATTCTTGTTCGAAGAATAGCAGCAATAACAGTACCAATCCAGTAGGCAGAGAAAACAGTGGTGAGAAAGACACATACAATTATTATTTTTTGTGTAACATCCATGCCGAGTGGATCAAGAACAGCAGTAAATATACCGAAAACTAATACAGCAAAAATAGTGTAAAAAGGTAATTTTCCAATAAACTCGCCCAAAATTACGTCACTAGGATTTACTGGACTAGAAAGAAAGATCTCCGTTTGACCCACTTTTATATCTTTTAACGCAGAGCTCATAGGAAGTAACATGAAGTTTAAAAATAAGGTAAAGAGAAAAACTTCCATTAATGCCACCGCAGCATATGAAACTAGTTTCTCATGAATCTCATCTAATGCTCTCTTTAGTATTATATTAACTATTGTTGGTGCGATGTAGAAGACATATAATACCATTCCTCCTATCGCTAAATATGGAAAAACTCTTTTAATACGTGGTATTTTATTGATGTGGACTGTATATTCAGCTTTAGCGATTTTAAACCACATTGGACTTGAAAATGGCAAAGTTGTTAATCTCCTAACTAATATTTTTCTGCTGTCATGTCCCATTATTACGCCAAGCTAGGACATCTTTTTCAAGAAGTCCCCCGGTAATTGAAATATAGGCAGCTTCTAATGTTTCTACACCCTTTTTTGAAATAATCTCCTCAACTGTCCCCAATGCTATGAGGGAACCGTTATTAATGATACCAATTCGATCACAGAGTTCTTCTACAACAGGAAGGGCATGAGTACAGATGAATATCGTCTTATTCGCGCTCTCAGCTAACTTTTTGATCAGATTTCTTACCATATGTGCTGCAGTAGGATCTAATGCAGCAGTAGGTTCATCAAAAAAAAGTACGGGCGGATCATGGATTAATGCAGCAGCTATTAAGACCTTTTGTTTCATCCCTTTGGAATAACCTTCCAATAGTTCATTTCTTCTTTCGTATAAACCAAATAATGCTAATAAATCATTAATTCTTTCATCTAACACATTTTCTGGAACACTATAAAGTGCTCCAATGAATTCAAGGAATTCATATGTGCTTAATTTTTCATATAAACCAGATGATTCAAATAACATACCTGTTGATCTTTTTACATCTTTTTTATCTTTAAAAATATCAAAATCATTCACAACAGCGGTTCCAGCAGTGGGTTTGATAATAGCATTTAACATACGAACGGTTGTCGTTTTTCCTGCCCCATTTGGACCCAATAAACCAAAAGTTTCTCCTTCATAAACTTCAAGGTCAAGATTATCCACAGCTTTAATCTGATCATTCTTACCATAATACTTAGATAAATTATGAGTTCGGATAACAATTTTCATCTATTTCTCTCCTTATTTTCATGTTTTTAATGTTTATTTCCAGTTCTTGGAGAGTTCAATATAAATTAGGAAACTATTCTCATTTACTATCTTGCATAATTATAAGAGGTTCTCAAATAAGTTAAATTGCACGGTAAGCGACTCTCAGGCCTTAACGAAGTTATAGTATAACTTCTACTTATTGCGCACTCCTAACTCAAAATGACTAAACCAATGAGTTGTCGTGAATTTTTCAAGTCTAATAGTGTATTTCCACTATCAAGGAGATTTAAGTATATATTTCCGCTATTAACAGATGTGTAGCATATATCAATTCAATAAATTTTTCTTCAATTAGCTTATTCAAACTTCTTGACTAGATATCGGAAGAAAGAATCCCCAGCTAACAATACATTATCAATGACTTTGGTAAATGTGATCTCATCTTCTCTCTCTTTAGGGGGAATTGGTTCCAGAACTTCCTTTAGTGTTTGTTTGGGATAACCATCCGGGAAATTATTAGTAATAATATTCATTGCATCTTTGTAACCTTTATCTACCAGCGAATCAACTTCTTTTTGACTTAAGCTGAAGATGCCTTTAGTACGCTCTTCCAACGCAATTAAATGCGCATTTATCCTCTCTGCTCCTTTTAAAATATCTTTCTCTATCAATTCATTCCATTTCTGAATGAAAAGAAGATCATTCACTGTGGTAGAATGAGTAATTATATCTAGAGTTCGAAGCACACTTGTGACTATATTATAACCAGTTTGTTTATCAGGAATGATAGGAGGTTTTAATAGAGCAATAAAGATCTCAGTCGCTCCTGCTTCAATTAAGGGAAGCATCGGGGTATTATTCCCCACACCACCATCCGTAAATAGTTCTTCCTGCCCATTTACTTCGACAGCTACTGGAGGAAAAACTCCCGGAAATGCAGAAGAGGCAAGAATCGCTTCCCAAACAAGAGTATCTGAATCAAAAATATGGGTTTGTCCTGTACGGAGATTGGTGCCTGTAATAAATATTGGAATGTGGAGATCACCAATTCTTAAGTCACCAAATTCCTCTTGAGCAGCTCTCTTAAGTGGTTTATTTGACAAAAAACTTTCATAGAATTTCAGAGTTGGTCTTATGAACCCCATCTCTGAAAAAGAGTGCCAAACACGTAATAACCCATCAAAATCCCCTTGAGCGATTTTTGCACCATTAATCGCACCGATAGAGGTGCCTGCTATCATATCTATTTGGATATTTTTTTCCTTGAGTGCCTGAAACACACCTACTTGATAGGCACCATACAATCCTCCTCCTGGTAAGCATAACCCCGTTTTACCCATAACTTTCACCTATTCCAATACTTCTCTATTCTTGATTAAATCTGAAATTTACCTGACGAGAAAATTCCTAATAATTTTCTTAGAACATCCTAAGACATATAGAATTACTTTTTCTGTTAAAATCTCCTATACCTGTAAGTTAAGTAAATAAACACAAAAATTCCATATTACTGTTTGAGATGCGAGTACTATGCGCACTATTCCATCGAAAGAATCAATCCAAAGGGAAAATAATAAAGTTTTGATAAAAAACCTAGAATCATGTTCATTATGCGGAAAACGAGTATTAGGATCAGGACAACAACCTTCGGGTAATTTAATCCCCCGATTGGCTATTGTTGCCCAAAATCCGCCTATTGATCCGCTTCGAAGAGGAATTGGCGGGTTTTTGATACATGCAGAAAATCCAAAGCTTAATCGTATTGAAAAAATTGTCCATAGGCTTGTATTCGACAATTTACGTCTTAAACGCGACGAAATTTATTGTACACAAACTGTCAAGTGCCCCACTCCTAAAAATGTCGTTCCTGCCTCCGTTGTTAGAACATGCCGTGATAATTTTTTAGCAACAGAATTAGAGACAATAAATGCACAAGTTTGGTTGGCAGTTGGACGTGTAGCTACGAATAATATGAATCAACTTCTAGGGAAGTGGAAAAACAGTAAACGAAAAGAACTCCCGTCACGCCCGAATTGTTTCACTTATACTGTCCAATGGGGACAATTGGGTTCGAAAAAGGTAATAACAGCCCCACATCCCACAATTTCTGGGCGATTTGTATTACCGGGGTCATGGGAAGAGACGGTAGCTGGAGCAATCCAAGAGTTATGGTGTGTTTAGTGTTGATGTAAATCATATTTTCCCATCAATATTTCGCTTCCAGACGCATTAGGCGAGTTTGTTGGAATTCTTCAAATGTGCGTATTATTGTGGCAAAAACTGCTTCCCATGCTGTGATATCAGGTCGAAGAAAGGGAGGTAACCACTTGCGGTTCACAAAATGCTGAGCGAAGAGGAAGAAATCCTCGTAGACCAGTAAAGTTTGATGAATTTGGTTCGCCGCTAATTCCACAACTTTTAGACTTTCGTGGTTTTGAAGCATTGTGACACTCTCGCAAAATTGTTGAGCAGCTTGCTGAAATTGCAGGAATAATAACTTTAGATCCTGTTGAAGTTTTGGTAAGTGGACGATAATAAATCCAAGCCATATCCCAAGTCCAAGCAATAGACTGAGTAATAATCCTCTGGTCAATGGATTGTCCCAGTTTACATGGGGGTTTCCCCACCAACTATAATCCCACCCATCGGGAAAAACATCATTATCCGAGTCTTGGTCATTGGGGTCAGTGTCAGTTCGGTATTCGTGTAAGTTTGTGAGTCCATCGTTATCAAGATCTTTATTTGCATCATGTGATAATGGATTGAGCCCGTTATGTATCTCCCACCCATCGGGCATACCATCAGCTTCAGAATCGTCAGCATTAGGATTAGTATTATACATTTTGACTTCCTCGCCATCAGTTAATCCATCCGTATCCGAATCTGTTATAATAGGATTAGTGGAATACAACATTACCTCGTCCCCATCGGTTAACCCGTCAGCATCTGTATCTGGTTTAGTAGGCTCAGTGGAGTACAACATCACTTCGTCCCCATCGGTTAACCCGTCAGCATCTGTATCTGGTTTAGTAGGCTCAGTGGAGTACAACATCACTTCGTATCCATCGGTTAACCCGTCAGCATC
>JAEOTF010000255.1 GCA_016840025.1 Candidatus Hodarchaeota archaeon | reverse complement strand
TTTGAAATCAGGTGTGAGGATGAGAGAAACACCAGGGCCATTACTAGAAAACGCTGTATAAACTATGGCGTACTCTTTTCTTTCTTCGAGAAAAGTAATTCGTGGATCCTCCACACCCCATCTTTCATTCTCATCTGGTTCTAGATCTGAAGTTTCAACTTTGTAACCTGAAAATGGTGCAAGTAAGGGTTTTTTGTTGATTTTCCAATTATTTATGCCGTTTTTACTTATTGCTATGCTCAGATGTGAAAATCCTCTATGATCTTCGCATCTTACAACTAATAGAGTGTCACCATTAGGTAATAATGTTGCCCCTGGATTGAAAACGGTATTTATATCATATGGCCAATCTTTTGCGGTTAAAATAGGATTTGAGGGGTGTCTACGCAGCAAAGTAACCTTTTCAGATTTCAGTTCCATAATCTCCTATGACTTTATAGCCCATATTTAGTATGAAAATTAGAGTTAATGTATAAAATTAGCTCCATAACGGAGAGAATCGTACGACATAATCGATTAAGCTATCAAGGTTGGCAATAGCTAAAGCAACACTAGTATCTGCAGCCCCATAGTACATACGGACATTTTCATGTTTTTCATCGTAAATTATACCACATGGGAATATTCTATCATCGACATCACCTTCTCTTTCATATGGAGCTAAGGGGCCAAAAATCCAATCATCTGTGCGATGAATTACTTTAGCAGGATTTTCTTTGTCTAGGAGCACTACACCTGCCCTATATATTGTTCCACTTGCAGTTTCTCTAACACCATGATAAATGGTTAACCATCCTTCATCTGTTTCAATAGGAGGAGGCCCTAAACCGATTTTATTCGCATCCCACCAACCACCTTTTCTTGATTTAAATAAAACATGATGGTCTCCCCACTTAAATAATTCTTCATCTGTTGTATATGATAACCATACATGAGCCTGGTTACCATAAGTTGGTCTATTAATTAATACCCATTTATCATTAAATTTCTTAGGAAAAATGGCTGCATCTTTATTGTGGGGTGGCATGATACAACCTACTCTTTCAAAATGTTTAAAATCACTTGTTATCACTAATGATATTTGTGGGCCATTTTTTGATAAAGAAACGTAAGTTATTGCCCATTTTTTTAATTCTGTAAGGTAAGTTATTCGTGGGTCTTTACAACCGTAAAAATCTTCTTCAACAGGTTCTACAAGAGAGGATCCTTCTTTGTAACCTATAGGTGATGTTATCATAGGGTTTTCTTCAATTTTCCAGTTATTAATCCCATCGTTACTTCTAGCTATAGTAAGATGCTTAAACCCTCTAAAATCTTCACATGTTACAATTAATAAAGTGTCTCCATTGGGAAGTAGAGCTGCTCCAGGATTAAAGACAGTATGAACATCATAAGACCAATCAGCAGCAGTTAAAATTGGATTGGAGGGATGTCTTTGGAATAAAACCTTATCTTTTACACGCAATATTAATCACAATCAGATTTAATTCGTTATAATAAATATAAATATCTACTTATTCTTATATGAATTTTGTCTAATTTACGAGAATCTCACGATTCTGAAAAATAAAAACAAAATGTTTGCAAAAAATATCGCAAGCTGTAAATGATTAAAGTAGATTAATAGATTCACGTTCACGGATAATATTAGATTTTGCTTTATCTAATATCGGCCAATGGATTGGTTTGCTTTTTCTCCCAGAACCTACAGTTCTTGACACGTAGGACAGAAATAGATTTGTCCTCCCCCGAAACTAATCTTTTCAATTGCAGTCCCGCATTTGGAGCAGCTAGTATTTTTTTTATTTGGGCCCGTTTTATTACCAATGGTTTCACAGAAACAGATATTGAACTTTGGACTAAAGGAGGAAAGATCATTGCTCTCGGTCGACAACTTGCTTTTATAAAGGAAAACGTATAACAGCACTTGATTCTCGGTTTTCGGTGTGAAAGATGTCCTTTCTTATTATAACAAGGTATTTACTCCATCGGTGATTAAATTTGGATACAGAGATCTCTAAGAAACTGTGAAAATAGTTGAGGGGTAACTAATTCTGGTACATGTGTTGGATTAGCGTCCTGTGCATCTGTTCTAGGTAATGAATTTACTGTTGTTTCTGAAGTACGCCCTAGTGTATATAATTTCAAGGTTGAAAGATTTAATTGCTTTAAAAACTCAAAAGATTGAAATGGAACCACTGGATCCTTGACATCCCAAAGGATAGATATTGGCTTATCCCACTTGATTAATCGATTTGCTAGGGTTTTCATTCCCCCAGGGGCAATTAATCCCAAGAGATCAATTCCATCTTCTATTTCTGCAGCAATGCATACAGCCAGCGCTCCTCCTAAACTTCTTCCACAAATGCCAAATCTACGATTAGAGAACTGAGTTATGATCTGATTCACTAATTCGATCAGGCTGTCCAGTTTAATTTCGAATGTTTCTTCAACTTCTCTACCGTAGAAATGCGATAACCCATTTCCTAATGTATCCACTTTAATGGGAATACAATGGTTATTGATTTGCTCATGCAAGGGATTCCAATAATCCGCATTTTGGGTTTTTTTACTAGCTCCATGCAGAAAGAATATGATTGGCTTTTTCCCAGTCTCATCGTTTAGTTTCTCTACTGGAATCGATTTATAATGGATTTTTCCATGAGTACTTTCAAAATAATGGGATATTTCGTTGATTTCAATCATGATTTAGATAAAAAGAGAAGCTTGCTTTTAAAATTATTTTGTTTATTTTGAAGCCAGAATTTGTGAGAAACTTAAGATGAAAATTGTGACCCCCTTATCAAAGAAGACAGTAATCGCCTTAATTATTGTTTTTATTGTAATCTTATCAACTATTTCAATTGTAATTCTGTTTAATTCTAATGATTCAGAGAGAAAAGTGACATTCGTCGAGGGTACTCTAACAGAAGATACTACTTGGTCAGGTCTTGTTCATGTACCTAATACTGTGACTGTACCTGAGAATATTACTTTGACAATCCTCCCTGGAACGTGGGTAGAGTTCAGGCATTATAGAGGGTATAAAGAAGATACCTCAGTGAGCCTATTTGTCGCAGGTGGAACAGTAACTGCCATTGGAACCCCTTCTCAACAGATATGGTTCACCTCGGATGCTGAAGAACCGATAAACGGTGATTGGGGAGGAATTAGTTGTACACGAACAAAAGAAACTGTCTTCAAATATGTAATAGTTGAGTTTAGTACAATAGGAATTGAACAGTGGAACTCTCGGGTCACTATTTCTCATTCCATTGTGAGATGGGTGAATACAGAGGGAATTGCAATCTTTGCATCATCCCCACTTATTGAATACAATCTTCTCTATGGAAATGCTTATCACGAAATCATATTAGAACTTCTGAATCCAAATGTTACAGTCCGATACAATATTTTCAAGGGTGGGCACAACGGGATCTATGTTGAAGCCTCAAATGTGACTATTAAAGGGAATTACTTTGTGAATTATAGAGGTAGAGCCACCTCTGGTAGAGAATTCTCTAACATGTCAATCATTGAGAATAGATTTGAAAATATTACAGACACACCCATCGCGTTAGACCTCACTACATCTAATACAACATAAGGCAATGATTTCGGAGGTAGTTCTGTTCCAATTCCAACTCTCGATTTTTCAGACAGTAAACGGATAGAACTCGGATATGTCCCAGGTGATCCCAAGGATCAGTATCTTTATGTCTATCTAGCAATCGATGAAACGCGTAGAGCAGTAAAACGGCTCGAAAATGAATCTACTATAGGAGCTGCGTTGACATACATGAATGGAAGTCTATGGCGGTTTAATCTTGCTTCCTATTCAAAAGGATCCTACCAAGACTTTGTCAAAATTGACCCTGTATCAGGAAATAATACTTTTTATGGGAATGATTGTTCATTCAAAAGAAAACTCTATGCTAGCTTTAACAATCATGATTTAGTTTTGAACTTATAAGATACCTTCACCCTCTCATTAATTTCCTTCGAATGAAGGCGGTTTTTCGTTTCAATTGCAATATTAAGTCCTACATACCCAAAAGGGATGTTGTGTGAATACCTGTCGAAATCAATCTCGACAACATTGCCCTCTACTAATGCTATTATTTCTAATAATGCTTCCAGCTTACCTGGTTTATCTTCCACTAATACATCCAATTCTAGATATCTTCCTGCTTTTATTAATCCTTGAGTAATGATTTTTCCTAAAATTGTACTATCAATATTCCCCCCACTTACAATCAAGACGATTTTTTCTTCTTTTTTAGCAATATCTCGATTTAACAAAGCAGCTAGAGATACAGCTCCTGCTCCTTCCGCTATAGTTTTACATCGTTCCAATAATAGAAGTACTGCTTCTGCAATTTCCTTTTCTTTTACAATTACTACATCATCAAGGACAGATTTCATTGTTGAGAAAGTAAATTTACTTGGACTTTTAATAGCTATACCATTTGCGATAGTATTGCCTTTTCCAGTTGTGACTAATCTTCCTCTTTTTATAGAAAGGTATGCTGAACTCATCTCTTCCGTTTGTACACCGATTATACGACAGGAAGGTTTTTGAGCTTTAATAGCTGTGCCTATCCCTGAAATTAGTCCACCTCCTCCTATTGGACAAATTACTAAATCGACTTCTGGAAGGTCTTCGAGAATTTCTAATCCAATTGTTCC
>JAEOTF010000254.1 GCA_016840025.1 Candidatus Hodarchaeota archaeon | reverse complement strand
GTGGTTTTGCATCTCCAATTAGAAGTATTTCTTATTTTGAGGTTGAGGAAGGTGATTATGCTGGTACATATGGAGAAACATCCGCCGTACTTGCTCCTCTTCTACACTTGGGAGTTATAACAGGAATAAGTAATATGCCCGCTATACTCAAAATGCATTCTCTTTGCAACAGATATGGAATTGATGTGATTTCTACGGGGGTAACATTGGCATTCGCAATGATGTGTTATCATGAAAAGATTATAGATATTGAAGATACGGGTGGGGTTCCTCTAGATTTTGGAAACCATGAAGCCATGGTTGAGATGATAAAAAACATAGCATTCAGAAAAGACTTCGGTGATATACTTACTGAAGGAGTTTTGAGAGCATCAAAGAAGTTAGGGAGAGAAGCGGAGAAGTTAGCTCTTCATATTAAAGGTCTTGAAGGACCGTATCATGAAGTAAGGGCATACCCAGGTTGGGGATTAGCCTTAGCAGTTTCAAGTAGGGGATGTCATCATACACCTGCTTTACCCATGCTTCCTCTTCTTGCACTTAATAATCCTTGGTTGAAGGAACTAGCCAAGAAATTATTTGGAACAGAAGAAGCTGCTGATTTTATAACAACGAAAGCCAAGGGAAAAATGATCAAATGGCATGAAGAATATTCTGCAATTATAGATTCATTAAGCATCGGTAAATTCCCTGCACTTCTTTTCTATTCAGTATTGCCTGATCAAATAGTTCAATTGTTGAATGCAGTAACAGGATGGAAGATTCAAGAATCCGATTTGATGAAGATCGGGGAGAGAATTATCAATCTTGAGAAACTCTATAATGCAAGACTCGGCCTATCCAGAAAAGATGATATTTTACCTGAAAAGTTCCTTAATCAACCCCTTCAACATGGAATTGCAAAGGGACATGTGGTTGATTTAGATACAATGTTAGATGAGTATTATGATGAACGTAACTGGGACAAGATAACAAGCCTACCCAAAGAGAGTAAATTGTCAGAATTAGGATTATTAGATGAACTAAGATCTGCTCGTAAATTTAGGTCTGAAATATAGTGCTCTCAAAAATTCGAAGAGGGATTATAGCAAACAACATATATATTAACCTTTTTTAGTGCGTCTGTGATTGCTGAAATCGAGAGTTCCTCAGTGTGTAAAGTGTGTGGAGCAGTTACGCGGGCGGGAAAGGTTTAGACTTTTCGTTGCGAGTTTTGCTAAATGGATAGTTTTTCTAAATGTTTCGATTGCGAACTGCCATTTAATAATAACCAGATTAATTGAAACATTCAAAGATGTGCACATATGAATGTATTGTCTTTTCAGAAGACCTTGTTAAAAGTGTTCAAATTGATAAATTTTTAAATCTTAATAGAATAAGAGTCAACTGAACCAAAATGGTTGAAAAAAGTTTTCAAGAAATAGAAACAAGCGTTCTAGGTGAAATTTGGGCTCACAACAATACAATTGAAAACATCGCAACTCTTATAGACACTATTGGCACTCCTATGGCAGGGACTAAAGAAGAAGAAAAAGCCCGAGATTATTTAGTAAACAAATTCAAAGAATATGGTTTAGACAACATACAAATAGAACCTTTTCAATATCCTGGCTGGAAAAGGGGTAAAAAATGCATTTTAGAAATTATAGATCCCATTTCTGCAAGTTTACCAGCATTTTCTCTTCCATATAGTGTTTCAACTACAAAAGAAGGTGTAGAAGGTCAAGCCATTTATTTGGATTTAGGAAGAATCGATGACTTCGAAAGAGAATGGAATAACATTAAAGGAAAAATAGTAATCGCAAGATCAGGTGGTCCTCTCGGAAACGCAACTTATAGAAGTGGAAAATTTAGAAGAGCAGCTGAAGCTGGAGCAGTCGGATTTATATATGTTCATAGTTTACCTGGAGGCCTAATATCTTCAGGAACGATAGGAAGCGATGCTGCTATGAAATTCAACTGCCCTGCAATATCTGTTTCATGGGAAACTGGAAATAGAATAATCAGATGGATTAAAAGAAAACCTACTAAACTCAGAATAACCGTTCCAGATAACAAAATAGTTCCTAATACAACCTCATGGAATGTAATGGGTGATATACCTGGTTCAAACAAATCCGGAAATTACATACTTATAGGCGCCCATTGGGATGGCCACGATATTGGCGATGGCGCGCTAGATGATTCACTCGGAACATATGGGATCTTAGAGGTAGCAAGAGCATTATCTAAATATAAAGGCAAGTTTAAAAAGACACTTAAATTCGTAGCCTTTGGAGTAGAAGAACTCGGATTATGGGGTTCTAGGGCATATGTAAAGCAACATGAGAAAGAGTTAGAAAATATTGATGTAATGTTCAATTGTGATGGCTTCGCTCGTTTTGGTCCAACCGTTATTGATGTTGCTGTTCCAAAAGAACTAGAGTATTATTGTAAGAACGTTGCAGAAAGAAAACAAATACCAATTAAAATTAACTATAGAGGATGGGGTTCCAGTGACTGTACAACATTCTGGAGATTAGGCATTCCTTCAGCTGCTTTTATTGGACCTCCTGAGGGGGCAGTACGTGGATTTACTTCTGTATTAGGTCGTGGATTGGATCACACAGAAGCTGATACTGTTGATAAATTGGACCCTAAAAGAATTAGAAATGCTC
>JAEOTF010000253.1 GCA_016840025.1 Candidatus Hodarchaeota archaeon | reverse complement strand
GGAGATGGAACAAAAGTTTCATGTGTTATTGGTGCTGGTGTGAACGCTCAAATGGCAAACTTTCTAGACTTTGATGAGACAAGTATAGCTGGGCATCCCGCAAGCTCCATAATACAAACTGCAATCGCATTAGGAGAACGATTGGGTGCAAGTGGTAAAGAAATTATTGAATCTTTCATAGTCGGTTATGAGATTGTTCACCGTATTTCGCAGGGAGTCCCCGATCAAAAACTTTCTTATAAGAAGATTTTTAGTCGAAGTGTCCATGTCTTCGGTCCAACTATTGCTGCCACAAAACTCTTAAACCTAAATTTAACTCAAATAAAAAATGCGATTGGAATAGCAGGGATGACTGCGCCCACCTTTAATCTTTTAAGATATTGCAACAGACCTGCTACCCCAACAAAGCAAAATAATTTTTGGTATTGTCAAACTGGAATTACCGCTGCATTTCTCGCTCAAAAAGGCTTTAGATCCCCTCCTGATTACCTTGACGAGGATAAATACCCTGGTTACTGGTCTATTTTCGTTGATTCATCAGATGTTGACCAGGCAGCCATGACAAGAAAACTTGGTGAGTACTATTACGTAAGCTATTCCCAAATCAAACCGTGGTCAACATGTAGGTTTATTCACCCAGGTATAGAACTATGCTTGAATATAGTAACCCAAGAAAAAATCAACCCCAAGGACATTGAAAAAGTCGTTTTTAAATCAAATAAATTCGTTTGTTCCCCAACTGGAGTATTTGTTGGAACAAAACCAATTGAAATATGGGATGCTGTATGGAGTGTTTCTTGGGGAATTACTATGGCGGTTCTAGGCTATGAACCTGGGCCAGATTGGTATGCTAAGGAAAGGTTTAGAGATCCTAAGGTACAAGCTCTGACTAAGAAGATAAAGGTAGAGCCACTTCCAGAGGCTGATAAAGCCCTTAAAGAAAGAGGATTACAGAAGCTCGTTGTAGAAGTAGAATTGAAGGCTAAGGGTAAAGCATATACAAGAAGAACTGAGGGTGTAAAAGGCGATCCAGACCGGCCTTTGTCTACTGAGGAATTAAGAAGAAAGTTTCGAAGTTTAACAAACAGGGTTCTTAAGAAGGGGCAAACCGAAGAAATCATCAGGATTATAGACAAACTTGAAAAAATAAATAATGTGAGAAGGTTTACCCGTCTACTAAAACCTGTCCAAGTTAATAAAGGATAGTTTGACGATGTCAAGATAAGATTTTAGCTATACGTCAAGACCCTTAGTCAGCCAGATCTTATCTGTTTATATATTTTATAAAGATGATTAGAACATCATTCATTCTCATCTGCATAATCAATTTTTTAATTATCAATATTATTTTTTCGAACGGCTCTATACTAGGACCACAAATAAAAAAGAATCCCTTCTTATAACATAGGTCATTTTGTATATCTATTGTAAGCAAAGGAATCTTTTTTCTATCTAGGTGAAATTTTTCATTCTTTATTTTGAATTTTGCTTTTTATAATAACATTATTAATTCTTTATCGCTTATAGTAAATGAAAAAACACTTCACTAAAAACTCTGGATGTTGAACATCTGCAAATATATCCTAGATTTCATGATAACTTATCCTAGATTTCATGATAACTTTCATCAACACAAAGATGCAATATTTGTGGATAGTTGATAGCCGGTGGAATAATCCAAAGTTTAATCATCACAAATAATATCATGTCCCAAGATAAACTCAAAGTGTTAGAAAAGGTTAAAGATCCTGAAAAAAGGATGTTGAAGGACAAAAATCAATTACACTCCAATCTAATCGGGTTCTACTGAAATGAGCCTCGTTGCGGTATTTTGGTATCTGTATTACTCTTGACTTAGTTTTTCCTCCTTTTTCTTATTATCCTATCTCTTTTAACTAAAATATAATTAGTAATGGAGATTTAGTGAAAATGGAAATCGAATATAATTGTTCAAATGTGCGGACTCGCATACCCTGGGAGAGGTTTAAAGGAATCTCTGTACACGTATCGATACTTCTCAAATGTTCTTTCATCTATTTCTATGCCTAAACCTGGTTTATTAGGCACTGTTAGGCATCCATTTTCTATTTTATCTAATGCTAATATCGGTTCTTTTAATAACTCATCACGTAGAGGTTGATCGGCCGCGGCATTGAATTCTATAATTGTGAAGTTTGGTATTGAGGCACTAAAATGTAGATTTGCAGTTATTCCCACCGCACTAAGGACGCCACTATGTGTAGATATGGGTAAATTCCAAGCCTCAGCCATCGCTGCAATTTTTTGACATTCCAGTAGACCCCCCGCGATTGTCACATCCGGTGTAAGAACATCAGCAGCTTTCCTCTCTATAAACTCTTTGAATCCATGAATTGTATTTGTGTGCTCACCGTACGCAATAGGGATGTGGGATAAAGATACCAATTTAGAGATTCCATTAATATCGTATTGGGGGATCGGTTCTTCAAAGTATAAAATATCGTACTCCGAAAGTTTTTTAGCCATTTTAATTGCGGAATTAGCTGTATAATTAAAGCAGGCATCGACTATAAGGTTTATATCATAACATAACAATTCTCGAACTCCTTTAACAAAATCAAGATCCCACTTGAAATTATTCCCAATCCTTACCTTTACAGTTTTAACACCTTTTTCAAGTAATTTTTCAAAGAATTTTATATGCCATTCGAGAGGTTTATCAAATCCAATCGTACCTGCAGCATAAATTTCAATTTTATCCCGATATCTTCCAAATAGTTTGCTTATCGATTCATTCTTAACTTTGCCAACTATATCCCATAAAGCAATCTCAACTCCACTTAATGCTTGAACGATCGCTCCTTGCAATCCCATTGTCCTGTAGACAAAGCGTTGCACATTAAACATAAGCTTCGGTATTTCTAAAGGATCCTCTCCTACAAAATGTCGCTTCAATTCTTCGTCAACTATCTGCTTAATTACCATGGGATTTGAATGTCCTCCGCAATCACTTGCTTCACCCCAACCAATTATTCCTTCATTAGTTTCTATTTTAAACAAGGCTTTAGAACTAATATGCTTAGAAGAGGGTTCCCGTCTTTGGCTTAGTGGAATTACCTCAACATTAATAATTTTCATAATTCCATAATTAGAATCTTACAAGAAAGATATAAAGATTTTTAACTATGAAGTCATCCGAAAACTCTCCAGTGAATCATAAAGCAAGCTATGTGAATGAGCCCTAAGAATGTTGATGCAAGTCGCTTATACCTTACTTCAAGTCTCCTGAAGCTTCATTTCAGCCACGCAAAGAATCTCTCTATGGTGCTTCCATACTTATTATAAGACTCCTGATTGAACGAATGGGGTCTTCCAGGCTTCCTTTTCCTACTCCCCTTTGGTATCTGAGCTTTGATCTGCTTTTTCTTAAGGTATGTCCTTACTATAAAGGTATCATACGCCTTATCTCCGTATAGCTCCTTTTGCCCCTTAAGATCTATGCCTTCTATTAGAGGGATTAGTTTCATCGAATCATGCTCATTTGCCCCTCCAATCTGTATGCTTATGGGAAGCCATGTCGATGTTACCAAGGTATGGACATTTGAACCCTTAATCTTCTTGTGATAGCCATTATAACCTATCATCTCCCCCTTTCTTAGCTGCTACATCAGTGCTATCCGCGGCTACGACTTACTTCGACCATTACCTTTCCTGAAAAATATCCCTGCCCTATCTATGATAACTTCCATCATCCTCTTT
>JAEOTF010000252.1 GCA_016840025.1 Candidatus Hodarchaeota archaeon | reverse complement strand
ATAATTCATCAAGTATCTTTTGAGCGCGCGCGAGCGGGTGTTCTTTCCTTTTCTGACCAACTATGGTAACACGATTTAACTCGGATCTGAGAATCTCATCGGCCCTAGTACGCACATTAGAGAGACGTTCATGAAAATCTTGTCTAGCATACATGTCTTCTTTGACAATCTTTTTTTTGAAACCAAATTTGCATAAATCATCGTATTTTGATGTAAAAATCTTTTCTAAATACTCGTTCACTTCTGCCCAGATTTTTTCATAATATTCTATGTATTTGGCTAATTTAGAGAGCCTTCGTTTATTCTTCTTCTTCTCGCCAGGAAGTGCTGCAGAGGGGGCCTTTTTCATTATTTTCTCTCCAGCATAATTCTCATATTCATATCCACCGTAAACATCGAGAAGAGAATCATACTCCATGTAGTTACCCCAGACATCTGAAAAGTTCTCTTTCAAGGAAATTATTCTGTCTATTCTCTCTTCCAGTGTAATCCTTTCTTTTTTTATTTGGTCAATAAACCTAGAGATTTTTGGCTTCCTAAGACCGCAACCTATGCAAACCGCCTTCTTAAAGCGATGCTTGGGACTATATGGACAGTTGCCCCACAAATCTAACCTTGTCAACACTCATCACTCAGATATGTTATTCACTTATGAATCCTACAATCTACATTAAGAAGAGTTGAGGGAACGAGAATAATATTACGATTTCCCTACCCCTCAAAAATGCTTGTGTTTCTCTATTATTTAGGTATAAATTCATGACTAAAATTACCCCAACTCTTCGAAAGGTGTATTTGGCTAGCAAAAAAATGAGTCGACTGGCTAGCTTCTTTACAATGTTTAGCTAGCTAATATTCTAATATATTATATCAATCCATAATAGGTTGTGGTATTTTGGTCGATTTCCTTAAAGAACTTGATAATACGTTCCGTGAACGTTGTTTAGACACACATAACGTATATTTGAAGAGTGTAGCAGATATAATTGCGCAAACATATGATGCAGGAAATTTACGAGAAACCTCCATTAAAATGGTTGATAGCATCATATCTCAGCAAGCAAATCTTGAAGAAAAGAAAATAGATCCAGGTCATGAAACCCCAGAGTTTCGAAATTTAAGAAATTGTTGGTATCATGAATGCGCACTAAACTATCCTTTTGGATCAAGTAATTTTAATGTTGATGATCGACTTAAATTTGCATCATGGAAAATTATCCAATGCTATTACTCAATATTTGCATCAATAGCTTCACTTGTCTGTTGCTATAATAAAAAACGAAAACGAGTTAAAACGACTCTAAACCTATTTGCTAGCAACTTTCTATGTAATAAAAGAAGAAAAAAATTTTTTCTTCCTCCAGTAAATATCTATTTAAACCAACAAGACCAAATTCCAGAAGAACTTTTGGATAAGATAACTTGGGATTATGGTCAAAAGGTGCATATTCCCAATATATATGAAGCTTTAAAAACGGTAAAAACCGAGGAAAAAGACAATGTACGAATCACTATTCCTCATTATCTCAAGTTTTTACGCGATTGGGTAACATATCAAGATGCATATCTTTTATTTAGGCTGTATGGCCAATCACCAAAGCAAGATTTAGATTTTTCTCTAAAGAGAATTACTTTCATACATTGTTTACAAACCGAGTTTTATTTATTGAATCTTTTTGGTTGGGAAGCAATTAAGAGACAATACGTAGCATTTTCAACCGAATTAAGAAATAACCTAAATATCAAATCAGTACCCCTTTCGGCAAGAATAAAGGCATATACAATTTTAATGTAAATTTCTTCTCAGCTAATTCACAAATCCTTCATTTAGACAAGTTAGTTATAGTATATAACACACAAAAAGAGTTAATTTAAAGGTATTATTTCCTGAGGTTTATTCATAATGACTGTACAACCGTCTCAAGAAAAACAATTAGTGAATGCTTTAAGCGAACTATCGCGTAAAGTGAAAAAGACAATCAAGGACGGTATCTCTAATAGACGATTGAAGCCTCAAATGGTGAGGATTTCTCATAGGATAGTAGAGAACTTTCGGTATACAGATAATGGTGTCACTTATGATATGGCTACAACAAAAGATATTATGAAGTCTGTTTGGCATAGTGCATCTTTTAACGTGGAAAAATCTGTAAAACAATATGTTGAATACACTTCAGCTTTGAAACTGTTAACAGAAGTTTTTACTGAAAACAAAAGTTTGGATAAGAACTTGGAACGCTTCACAAGTAGGATAATATGGAGATGTTTCTATGACGCAAAATTTATTGAATCTGACATCAAGTCATTAATAACTGTTTTTTTAAACGATATACGTGGTAAACCAGTAAAGTGTGGTGCGAAAGTTGAATTAGATGGCATAGTATTACGCCCCAAAGCATTTAATCTTGGTTTCGGTGTCAAATTAAGACAGACAACGATTGAAGATCTTGAAAAAGAGATTTGGCCTTATCAGAGTAGACCCTTCTTTATACCACCTTCTGCAATTATGGAATTTGAGTTCTTTGGTAGACATCTCAATGAAATACAGGAACAAGTAAAAAAAGCGGTTGCCATATTGAGACTGTTCAAAGTTGGAAGCGTAAAAGATCACTCATTCCGTATGTATTCAGACTTAATAACAAGCATGAGCTCTGCAACTGTAGGCTCCAGTGTGTTGGATAGAGTACTTGAAAAGTATCTGATTACTCGCGAAGATGTGGATCACCTTAAGAAATTTTTTCAAAAGATGAATAGTGTTATCCCTAAAAGCTTTTTTAGACTGGGTTTATCAAAAGTTGATTATTTAACAATTGCCTACAATCGTTATTGTGATGCGCTATTACAGAATGGTGTTTTAGAAAGAAGAATTGCTAATGTTGTATTTGGCTTAGAAGCCTTATTCCTTGAAGAAAGTCGAGAGCTTAAATATCGTCTTACGACAAGAATGTGTAAAATATTAAGCAATTTAGGATACGATCCATATAGTGTAAAAGAAGCGATTTTAGACGCATATGACATTAGAAGTACCTTTACGCATGGTGGTCAACTGAGTAGTAGAAGAAGACGGCGTCTTGAGGTAAAATACGAAACCATCAAGTCTCTTCTGATGCTCACGCTTAACTACTTAAGAGTCTCATTAGTAGTGATGATAAATTGCAGTAAAACGAAAAGGAGTTTCTTAAAACTAGTTGACTGCGCAATTATCGACCAGAAAAAAGAGGAAGAATTGAGTCAACATATTGCTACTGTTAAGAATATTTAAAAAAATATATACTGAACTTGTAAAGGAATGGGATTTTAATAAAAATTTACCAAAGTCTACACTTAGGTTTTATAGTTCAATGTTAGCTAGCTAGAAGAATGGATCTCAAGTTTTCTGGTTTGGGAGTGAAATGTAATCTAAATAATTACTCTTGCCACCAAGTTGAAGTTACAAATCGTATATTGCAGTTGTTACAATTTCCTTCAACGGATTCAGAGCCTAGCATGCTTTGAACCTCTTTTTCAGATCCACATTTTGGACATTTTGCAATCCTTTTTGCCATACTCATCCCCATAGAATCAACTATTTTATTCAATTTGAAGTTTTGGATTAACGTAGTTTATTTTTTTTTTGGGTTTGGGGATTAAAATTTAGCTAGTTATTATGATCTTATTAGCGTAGCAGTATATCTCTATCTTACTCTATAAACACGTAAAAATTGCCTTGTCACTTACTTTACCAATGTGTTTTGAGACGACGACCCATATCTGTTCTTTTATTCCCTCGAGAGACACACCATGCGCACGAAGATGAGTCTCTTCTTTAAAAGCTTGATCATAGTCATAAACAATTGGTTTTTGAGTTGGTACACGGCACTGTAGTGTATCAACATTTAGGTTACTTGGACCGATAATGAAGTCGAAATGCAGAAATTCTTTCTCGCTCAGTGATATATTATTTAATCTTATGAGATGGAAAATTGCATTTTTTCTGGATCTTATCATTTCTTTGACCCGTCTGTCGGTATCTCTAGGCGGGGAACCAAAAACTAGTACGAGTTCCTCAGGTGTAGTTTCTAGAACGAACGAGTCTTGAATGGTTAAACCAAACCAATAAAACACATTATCAGTAACATTTTTAGTTCTATAAGAGGGTAGACGCGGTCTCTTTGTTCCGTCCGCTTCTAAAATAGTTACATGCCATCTTTGAAATCCTTTCTCCAAAGTGACATGATCTACAAGTCCAGCACTTTTGATACTTGTGAAACCCTCCCTGCTTGAAAAAAGCCAATTAACATTTCTTTCGACTACCCCTGGGTAAAACAAAAGTTGCTGACCCGGAGTGAAACATAGCGAACCTAGAATACGAGAAGGCCATCTATTTACTTGAAAGAAAATATTGTTAATTCTGCCAATTGGTTTCCCTTCTTCAATAAGTTGAGTATAGGGTCTGGCTAGAGCGCAAGAAGTTGACGTACTCGTTCCCTGTCCGAATTTAATTCCTCGAATTAAATTATTGGCTCTTAAAAAGAAACTTTTCGGCTTAAACGAGTTGAACGAGAGATCATTGATGAAGAAGTATATGCTGGCGTTCTCGAATTCACCTCTTTTTGCCGTCGTCTACTTGAAGACTCTTTGAAGGCGTTGTTTAAACGGGATTATCAGATTGCAGATGAGATCATATCACGTTTCATTTCGACTGGACTGGAACTTGAAAAAGAAGCGGTCAATCTGATGTTGTCCAAGACGATGGATCTCAACGTGACTTCCGTTCTAAGATTAGTACTCGATAACGCCAGGAAAATGATGTAGTACGGTCGAGACATCGCGGAGGTGACACTCAATCGGACCGTGGAAGAGATAAGCGCCTTGTAGATTCTGAGAACTCCGGATTAGACGCTGAACATAATATACGAATCCTATAGATGCTTTCCATGAACATATATCCATTACACTAGTTTTATATTTCCTCTATTTCATTCAAAGAAGGGAAATAAATTGTCCAGTGAAATGAACGATTCGATTCTCCAAGCGTGTGCCGAGCAGGATATACGATTGGTCACGCTGCAGTTCGTCGACATCTTTGGCACGCCGAAGAGCGTGACGATCCCCACCGAGCACCTCGAGGAGGCGTTGACCAACGGCGTCGGCTTCGACGGCTCCTCCATCGAGGGCTTCGCCCGCATCTACGAGAGCGACATGGTGGCGCGGCCTGACCCCACCACCTTCCGTGTGCTGCCGTGGCGTCCCAGCGAGCGGCGGGAAGCCCGCCTCATCTGTGATATCTACCATCCCGGTGGTCAGCCGT